>DATJGA010000187.1:0-5317 GCA_035495395.1 Mycobacteriales bacterium
GACGGCGCCGCAGATGCTGGCGCACCTGACCGCGAACGGGGCGTCGCTGCGGACGGGGGACCTCTTCGCCAGCGGGACGGTCAGCGGCGACGCGCCTGACCAGCGCGGCTCGCTCATCGAGCTGACCTGGAACGGCCGGGACACCTTGCACGGCAAGGCGTTCCTCGACGACGGCGACGTCGCGACGATCACCGCCCGCACCGCGGACGGCCGGTACCTCGGCGAGGTGACCGGACGCGTCCAGCCGGCCTGACCGCGCACGAGGGGCCGGATCCGCGGAACCGGCCCCTCGTCGCGTCAGGTCAGGTGGCGTGCAGCACGCAGCCGCCGTCGCCGTTGTTGAAGGCGTTGCTCCACGTCGACTGCACGGCGAAGGTGCCGGTCGAGAGGGTGAGGTTCGCCATCGCGCCCTGGCCGCTGTAGATCCAGGCGCACTTGTCGCCGTTCTCGGCGCCGCCGGTGTCGGTCCAGCCGGTGCGCGGCCGCATGTCGGTGATGGTCTCCATGTACTCGTGGCCCTCGACGATGCTGACCCCGTCGTACGTGCCGTTGGCGTTGACCGCGTCCTGCCCGCAGGAGGCGCCGACGTCCGTGAGGTACGGCAGGTTCGTGTACGCGACCGCGCCGTAGTTCGAGCTCACCGAGGAGTGGTAGGCGCAGTAGTAGCCCTCGCCCGGAGCCAGGAACAGCGACGGCAGCGCGACGACGTACTGCGTCTGGGTGTTCGAGCCCGGCGCGGTGTTGCCGAAGTGGGCGGCGGCGCGGACCGCCTCGGCCGCCATCTGGTCGACGGAGGGCACGTTGAGCAGACCCGCCGTGACGGGGACCGCCGGCGACGCGTTGTCGAACCAGACGCCCTTGAGCAGCGCGCCGCTCGGGCGACCGACGTGCGGCGCCGAGGTCGGGCAGGACACCTCACCGGCCGCGACGCCCTCGCAGTACTGCTCCGCGACCGTGGTCCAGTCGTCACCGGTCCCGTACAGGCCCTGCAGGAACCGGGTGAGGTAGCTCGCGTAGGGGTCGGTCTGCGACCACTGCGAGCCCCAGAAGACCAGGTACACGGCAGGGGTGGTCGAGACGTTCCCGGAGCCGGTGCCGCCGCCGTACACCATGTCGTTGCCGGGGTTGCCGGCCGTGGCGGCGGCCGCCACCGGGCCGACCTCGATCTCGCCGTGGTGCTTGCTGCCGCGCGGCCACAGGTACTCCGCGGCGCCCGGCACGAGCCGGCCGGCGCTCGCCGGGACGACCGGCATGTGCGAGGCGGGGTGGGAGGCACCGAGTGATGACGTGCTGATGGGGGTGAGGACTGCCGCAGCTGCGAGGGTGCACAGCGCGACGAGCCGCTTGCGAGGACGCACGGGGTCTCCTGCTTGCCGAGGGGGTGGGGCGCGCTGGGGTGGGAGAACCGTACGGAAGCCGCGAAGCACCGCACAAGGGAGGTACGGCGCACCGGCGGCGGTGCAATGCCCGTTCGGGCCAGCCCGTCCGGGTCATGCACGCTCTGTGTTCGCGTGCCTACTGTGCGCGGCATGTCGGCCGTACGTGAGTGGTGGTCGCGGGCGCGGCTGCGCACCCCGGCCGAGGACCTGACGGTGAACGGCCACGCCGTGCACGTGTACGTCGACGAGGCGACGCTGCTCGACCGGCTCGAGGCGTACATCACCGAGGCCTGGCTGCACGGGCAGCGCACCGTCGTCTTCGCGCAGCACGACCGGATCAAGGAGCTGCGGCTGCGGCTCGCGTCGTGGCACATGGACGAGGCGATCGAGGCGCACGACGCGACGTGGGCGCTGGACCAGGTGCTGCGGCGGGGGACCCCCTCCCAGGAGCTGTTCGACAACCTGCTGCGGCACACCCTCGGCCGGTACGAGCCAGGAACGGTGCGGCTGTACAGCGAGCTCGTGGCGACCCTCTGGCGTCGCGGCGAGGTGCCCGCGGCCCTGTCGCTGCAGGCCATGTGGCACGAGCACCTCCTGGACAACCCGGTGCCGCGGCTGTCGGTCTACGCCCGCGACCCGGCCGTCGACCTCCCCTCACCGCGGGTGGGCCGCGAGGTGGCCGGGCTCTGACCCGCCGTCCCGACCTAGGGTGGAGGCCCGAGCCGGGGGAGGCAGGGTGACCAACGCGGTCGAGGTGCAAGGGCTGCGCAAGACGTACGGCGCCGTCGAGGCGGTGCGCGGCGTCGACTTCGACGTCCGCGCTGGCGAGACCTTCGGCTTCCTCGGCCCGAACGGCGCCGGCAAGTCGACGACCATCAAGATCCTGTGCACGCTCGCTCGCGCCACGGCGGGCTCGGCCACGGTCGCCGGCTTCGACGTCGAGCGCCAGCGGGACGAGGTGCGCCGGCAGATCGGGCTGGTCTTCCAGGACACGACGCTCGACAGCTACCTCACGGCCGAGCTCAACCTGCGGTTCCACGCCGAGCTCTACGGCATGCCGCGCGAGCTGGTGCAGCCCCGGCTGCGCCAGGTGCTGGAGATGGTCGGGCTGTGGGAGCGGCGCGGCTCGAAGGTGCTCACCTTCTCGGGCGGCATGAAGCGCCGGCTGGAGATCGCCCGCGGCCTCATGCACTCGCCGCGCGTGCTCTTCCTCGACGAGCCGACGGTGGGCCTGGACCCGCAGACCCGCGCCTCGATCTGGGAGTACATCCACCAGCTGCGCCGGCAGGAGGAGATCACCATCTTCCTCACCACGCACTACATGGACGAGGCCGAGCACTGCGACCGGATCGCCATCATGGACGAGGGCCGGCTCGTGGCCCTCGACACCCCGGCCGCGCTCAAGGCCAGCGTCGGCACCGACCGCGTCACCATCCGCACCTCGGACGACGAGGCGGCGCTGCAGCGCCTGCCCGGGGCGGTGCAGACCTCGGAGGGCATCGTCATCAACGTGGAGGACGGCGAGGCCTACGTCCCGGAGCTGTTCGGCAGCCTGGGCGTGCCGATCACGAACGTGAGCATCAGCAAGCCCTCGCTCGACGACGTGTTCCTCTCCTACACCGGGCGCACGATCCGCGACTCCGAGCAGACCCCCGGGATGCCTGCCTTCTTCGCGGCGATGGTGCGCCGGTGAGCACCGCCGTCGTCGCCGTGGCGGTGCCCCGGCGCACGATCGCGCTCGACCTGCGGGCGATCAAGATCGTCGTGCAGCGCGACCTCATCCGCACCTACCAGGACCGCACCCGGTTCCTGTCCACCCTGGTGCAGCCCGTGCTGTTCCTCTTCGTCCTGGGGGCCGGCCTGTCCTCGCTGACGAAGGGCGCCACGGGGTCGGTGGACCTCCGCACCTTCATGTACCCCGGGGTGCTCGCGACCTCCACGCTGTTCACCGCCATGTTCAGCTCGATCTCGATCGTGTGGGACCGCGAGTTCGGCTTCCTCCGCGAGATGCTCGTCGCCCCCATCCGGCGCAGCTCGATCATCCTCGGCAAGGCCTTGGGCGGTGCGATCGTCGCCTCGGGCCAGGGCGTCATCGTCCTGCTGCTCGGGCTCCTGGTGGACGTGCCGCTCGGGCCGGCGCTGGTGCTCACGCTGCTCGGCGAGATCTTCCTGCTGTCCTTCACGCTGACCGCGTTCGGGCTCGCCATCGTCGCGCGCATCACGCAGGTGCAGGCGGTCATGGGGATCATGCAGATGCTGCTCCTGCCGCTGTCGTTCCTGTCCGGAGCTCTCTACCCCCTGTCCGGGCTGCCGACCTGGCTCGGCGTGCTGGTGCGCCTCAACCCGCTCACCTACGCGGTGCACCCGGTCCGGACCGCCGTGTTCGCGCACCTCACCGTCTCCGACGAGGTGCGCGCCCGGCTGAACCCGCCCCTCACCTGGTTCGGCTGGGCGGTGCCGACCGGCGTGCAGCTGCTCCTCGTCGCGGCGCTCGGAGCGCTGCTGCTGGGGATCGCCGTACGGCAGTTCCAGAAGGTCGAGTGACGACGGCGCTCTTGCAGGTGCGTTGCACTGCCTGAACGACGGGCCTGGAACGGCGGTTCGCATCACCTAACGTCGCGCACACCTCGCTGACGGCTGCCCGAATTGTCGGGATGGTCCGCTGCGTGCAACCACCTTCCGGCACCCCCGGGCCGGACCGCACGCACAGCAGGGATGCCTTCATGACCATGAACCACAACCCCACTCATCGCCATCGGGCACACGGTCCGGCGAGGGTGCGCACCGCACTGCTCGCGAGCGTCGCCTTGCTCGCGGCCACGGCGGCCGTCGCCGCCATCCCCTCCGACGCCGCCCCGGTGGGAGCCGGACCCCAGCCGGTCGACTTCAACCTGACCGACGACCAGGGCAGGTGGTTCGACACCGGCCAGGACCTCTCCGCCGCGAACGCGGGGCAGTCCCTCGCCGTCGCGGTGCTGCCGCGCGTGGGCACGGGCTCGCCGGTCGCCACGACGGACCTGCTGAACGCGGACCTCGCGAAGCAGCTCACCAACGCGCCCGTCGCCGCCCGCATGGGCACCGGAGTGGACACCGCGAAGCTGCTCAACCTCGACCAGCTGACCCGAGCGGTCGGCGGCGTGCGCGGCGTGGGGGCAGCTCGCAGCCTGGTCTCGCAGCTGAGCTCGGAGCTGAAGGGCAGGCCGATCGACACGCCCGTCGCCCTGAGCTCGCTGCCGGCCGGGAAGGCGCTGATGTCCGCTGCGGCCGAGGCCGACGACGACCTCGCGTCGGTCCCGGTCACGGTGAACTTCCACGTGGGCGCCCCTGACGCGCTGGGCGTGCACACGGCCACCAGCCTCATCTGGCCCGAGGGTGCGAAGGGCTTCCCGTTCGACCAGTCCGCGGCCTGGCGGGGTGACCACACGGTCCAGCTGACCAAGCCGGGTCTCTACGCGTTCGCGTGCAAGATCCACCCGTACATGCTGGGCGCCGTCGTCGTCGACGACCCGGTGACGCCCGGTCTGGACTTCGGCAAGAAGCTCGTCGTCAACAGCCGTGGCCTCGACGTGCCGTCGAACGCCGACATCGTCCAGCAGCTGGTGCAGAAGTTCTTCACCATCACGGTGGGCAGCAACTGGGCGACGTAC
Organism: Mycobacteriales bacterium; assembly: GCA_035495395.1. Classification (GTDB taxonomy): domain Bacteria; phylum Actinomycetota; class Actinomycetes; order Mycobacteriales; family SCTD01; genus RYN-111. The sequence continues at coordinate 5,027 of DATJGA010000187.1, forward strand.
AGCCCCACTGCCGCCACGACGTGGGACGAGGCCTACCCGCCGGCCCCCATCCTCATGTACGACAGCGCAGGCAGCCCCGTGCTGGTGCCGAGCCTGGACGCGTTCTACCAGACCAAGTTCGCCGAGCCGCACACGCTGCCGGCCGCGAACCTGAAGCCGAGGACGCCGGGCGTGGGCGAGGTCTGGGTCGACACCCAGATGGAGAAGTTCGCCGGCAAGACCAAGTCGGGCGCCGCCACGATGGTCGACCCGACCACCTGGACCGTCGCCCGCAAGTTCGCCCTGCCGTCC
>DATJGA010000188.1:0-16572 GCA_035495395.1 Mycobacteriales bacterium
TTCAGCGAGAACATCGCGCCGTCCAGCGTGAACACAGCCGCTGGTGCCACCACCCTCACGTTCAGCGAGGCAAGTGGCGGACACGTGATGGTCGCCATCGCCGGTCTCATGGCCACGTCCGACACGGGTATCAGCACGAGCAACACGTGGGTGAAGAACAACAAGACGATCGCCTGCGCCGGGACGCTGAGCGTCAGCGGAGCCGTCGTGACCTGGACCGCGACCGGCAGCTGCACTCCGAGCGGCGACGTTGCTGGCGGTGCGTCCGGCACGCTCGCCTTCACGCCAGATGCCAGCGCGACGGGAGTCAAGGACTTCGCCGGTAACTCCCCCACCGGCACCAAGACCTACACGGCCACCCTCTTCTAGGAGCTCGCCCTCCGGTCGTCCCGCGGCCGCCACCTGCGAAGATCTGGGGCGTGGGCGACGAGACACCGCTGGGCAGGCTTGTCCATCTGTTGGACCTCGAGAAGATCGAGGAGGACATCTTCCGCGGCACACAGCCGGCCGAGTCCCTGATGCGGGTCTTCGGCGGCCAGGTCGCGGGCCAGGCGCTCGTCGCCGCGGGCCGGACGGTCCCGCCCGACCGCCCGGTGCACAGCCTGCACGCGTACTTCCTGCGCCCCGGCGACCCGTCGGTCCCGATCGTCTACGAGGTCGACCGGATCCGCGACGGCAAGGGCTTCACCACGCGCCGCGTCGTGGCGGTCCAGCACGGCAAGGCCATCTTCAACCTCAGCGCCTCGTTCCAGCTCCCGGAGACCGGGCTGGAGCACCAGCAGCAGATGCCCGCCGTACCGGACCCGGAGTCGCTCCCTACGCAGGCGGAGCGCCTCGCGCCGTACGCGGACGAGGCCCCCTGGTACACGCGGCCGCGACCCATCGACATCAGGTACGTCGGTGACCCGCCCCGCATCCTCCGCGACAAGGTGCTCGCGGGCGAGGCGCCGAGCGCACCGCGGTCGAGCGTCTGGATGCGCGCCGACGGGACGCTCCCCGACGACCCGCTGCTGCACGTCTGCGCCGTCACGTTCGCGAGCGACATGACGCTGCTCGACTCGACGCTGGTCACCCACGGCAAGGCCTTCGGCAAGGACCCGCTGATGCTCGCCTCGCTCGACCACGCCATGTGGTTCCACGCCCCGTTCCGCGCGGACGAGTGGTTCCTGTACGACCAGGACTCGCCCAAGACCGGAGGGGGCCGCGGGCTGGCGCACGGGTCGATCTACACGCGGGACGGCCGGCTCGTGGTGACCGTCATGCAGGAGGGCCTGATCAGGCTCCCGTGACCTTGTTGCGGGTGTCGCGGCTCGGCTGCACCCGCTTGGGCTCGCCCGGCTGCAGCGCGAACGACGGCGGGAACGGCGCCTCGCCGTCTCCCTGCCGCTCGTACAGCTCGAGCAGCGGCGTGAGGTCGTGCGCGACGTCGTCGATCGCAGCGTGCACGTCCCCGAGCGACGCGAAGCGGTCACGCATGGTCCAGATGTCGAAGTCCGCGATCTCGCAGTCGGAGAGCTCCTCCCACGTCACCGGCGCGCTGACGGTCGCCTGCGGCCGGGCCCGCACGCTGTACGCCGAGGCGATGGTCTGGTCGCGCGCCATCCGGTTGAAGTCGAGGAACACCCGCTCGCCGCGCTCCTCCTTCCACCACCGCGCGGTGGCGATCTCCGGACGCCGGCGCTCCACCTCGCGCGCCACCGCGACGGCGCAGTGCCGCACCTCGGTGAAGGTCCAGTCGGGCCGGGTCCGCAGGTAGACGTGCACGCCCTTGCTGCCGCTGGTCTTCGGGAAGGTCACCATGCCCAGCTCGTCGAACAGCGCCCGCACCTCGTACGCGACCTCGACGACGTCGTCCCAGTCGGTCCCCGGCATCGGGTCCAGGTCGATGCGCAGCTCGTCGGGGTTCTCGACGTGCGCGCACCGGGTCGGCCAGGGGTGGAAGTCGAGCGTCCCCAGGTTCGCCGCCCACGCGACGTGGGCGACGTCGGCCGGGCACAGCTCGGTCGCCGTACGGCCCGAGGGGAACGAGACGGTGCAGGTCTGCAGCCACTCGGGCCGCTTGTCCGGCACCCGCTTCTGGTAGATCGCCTCGCCCTCGGCCCCCTCCGGGTGCCGCTTGAGCACCGTCGGCCGGTCGCGCAGCGCCCGCACGATCCCGTCGCCGACCGCGAGGTAGTACTCGACCATGTCGAGCTTGCGGCCCTTGCCGGGCGGCAGCGCGCTGAAGTAGGTCTTGTCGGGGTTGGTGACCTTGACCAGCTGCTCCCCCGTCGGCGTCTCGACGGGGATCTCGACGAACGGTGATGCCACGCGCCGGACGCTATCCCACGTGTAACGCCGCGCCCGGGAGCGAGACAGTAGGGGCGTAGCGAGCGAAGGAGACGACGTGGAGAGCACCCGCACCTACCCGGTCCAGAAGTCCGAGGACGAGTGGCGCCAGCAGCTCACGCCCCAGGAGTACGACGTGCTCCGGCGGCAGGGGACCGAGCGGGCCTGGACCGGCGAGTACAACGACACCAAGACCGAGGGCGTCTACACGTGCCGCGCCTGCGACGCCGAGCTGTTCCGCTCCGACGCCAAGTTCGACTCGCACTGCGGCTGGCCGAGCTTCTACGCCCCGAGCAGCGAGGACAACGTCGAGCTCCTCGAGGACCGCTCGCTCGGGATGGTGCGCACCGAGGTGCGCTGCGCGAGCTGCGGCTCGCACCTGGGTCACTTGTTCGACGACGCCCCGCAGACCCCGACCGGGGACCGCTACTGCATGAACTCGGTGTCCCTGCGGCTCCAGCCCCGTACCCCGGACGCCTGAGTAGGGGGTTTGGGTCGCCGCAAAGGGGTTGAGGGTGAACCCAGGCGGAAGACTCCGATACGTGAGCACCGCGTTGGTCGAGCGGATCGACCTGCCTCCTGACGCGGCCAGCGTGCGGGAAGCGCGGTCCTTCGTCACCGACCGGCTGGCCCACTGGGGCTGCGAGGCGGTCTCCGAGCTGGCCGCGCTGCTCACCAGCGAGCTGGCCACCAACGTCGTGCTGCACGCTCACACCCCCTACGCGGTCGTCCTGACGCGGACGCTCGGCGGGGCCAGGATCGACGTGCTGGACAAGTCGGACGACGCGCCGGCGCTGCAGGGCCACGACATCGCGGCCCCCACGGGTCGTGGTCTCGCGATCGTCGCCTGCATGGCCTCCCAGTGGGGGGCGACGCCGCCGGAGGAGCTCGTCGGCTTCGCCAAGGGAGTCCGCTTCAGCGTCGGCTGAGCGTCACGGCTGCGGGAGCGCAGGCATGAGGTGGTGCTTCGGCAGCCGAGCCAGCACCACCCGCAAGGCGAGGAACGTCTGCTCGCGCGAGCCGCCACCGTCGTGGAGCAGCACCACCGCACCGGGTCGCACGTCGCGCAGCAGGGCGCGCACGATCACGGCCGTTCCCGGACGGGTCCAGTCCCGCGGGTCGACGGTCCACTTCAGGGCGCTCATCCCCTGCCGCCGCGCCTCGGCCACCAGCGCCGCCGACCACACCCCACCAGGCGCGCGGAACAGCCGCGGCGTCACGCCGGCGGCCCGCCGTACCGCCTCCTGGGTGCGCGCCAGCTCGCGCTGGACGACGCCGGCCGGGCGGCCGGCCAGGTGCTCGTCGTGCGACCAGCTGTGGTTGCACACCGCATGGCCGCCGGCCACGATCGACCGCACCAGGGCGGGGTGCGCGGCGACCTGACGGCCGATGAGGCAGAAGGTGGCGTGCACGTGGGCCGCGCGCAGCAGCTGCAGCAGGCGCGGCGTCCAGACCGGGTCGGGCCCGTCGTCGAAGGTGAGCGCGTACGCCCCGGGGCGCACCAGGTGCCCGGCGCGCGGGAGGGCGAGCACCCGCGGTCGGGTCGTCTCGCCGGACAACGTGCCTCGCACGACGCGAGCCGTGCCCGGTGCGGCGCCGACGAAGAGCGACGCGACGCCGTGGTGCGGGGGCAGCGCCTCCTCGACGACCACGACCGGCTCCGTGACGTCCTTCCCCGGTACGACGGTCAGCACCGAGCCGGGGGCGACGCGGGTGTCGGTCGCGATCGGGAGCCCGTCGAGCAGCACCTGCCCCGGCTGGTGGTCCCCGGGGATCGGGCGGTGCGTCACCAGGCTCAGCACCCGACCGGCCGGGACCACCACCCCGGCCCGGTGCAGCGCGTCGGCGACCGTCGTCGGGCCGTTGACCGCGACGACGCGGCCGGCCACCCGCACGGTGGGCACCTCGGCGGGCGGCACCGAGATCGCGAGCGCGCCGCAGCAGACGGTGGCGACCACCAGCCAGCGGACGGGGCGCACGCAGGACCTACGGCAGCGCGGCGACGATCTCCGCCAGCGGCTTGCGCGCACCGGTGAAGAACGGCGTCTCGAGCTTGGTGTGGAGCCGGGCGCGGGAGCCGCGCAGGTGCCGCAGGCAGTCGACGATCCGGTGCAGCTCGTCGGCCTCGAAGGCGAGCAGCCACTCGTAGTCGCCGAGGCCGAAGGCGGCGACCGTGTTCGCCCGCACGTCCTCGAAGTCGCGGCCCATCTGGCCGTGCTCGGCGAGCATCCCGCGCCGCTCGAAGTCGGGCAGCAGGTACCAGTCGAGCGAGCGGTTGAACGGGTAGACGCAGACGTACTTGCGCGGGTCCTCGCGGCGCACGTACGCCGGGATGTGGCTGCGGTTGAACTCGGCCGGGCGGTGCAGCCCGATCGCCGACCACACCGGCGCGAGGTGCCGGCCGAGCTCGGTCGACCGGAACCGCGCGTAGGCGTCCTGCAGCACGTCGACGTCGGGGCAGGTCCACCAGACCAGCAGGTCGGCGTCGGCCTTGTAGCCCGTCAGGTCGTAGGTGCCGCGGGTGTAGACGTCCTTCTCCAGCACCTCGTCGAGCAGCCCCTGCGCCTCGGCGACGAGCGGGGCCCGGTCACCGGGCAGCCGGTCGGCGACCCGGAACACGGCGTAGCAGGTGTAGAGCAGCTGGTCGTTCAGCTCGCGTGCGGAGAGGGGGGATTCGGCCATGCCGCCAGTCTAGGAACCGCGAGCAGGGCGCGCGCCGCTTCCTGGCCGCTGCGCGTCACCGCCGGCAGCCCGACCCCGTCGTACGCGGCGCCGGCCACGGCGATCCCCTCGGGCAGGGCGGCCCGGAGCCGGCGGACAAGGTCGAGGTGGCCGGGCGCGTACTGCGGCAGCCCGCCGCCCCACCTGGTCACCCGGGTGTCCACCACGGGCGGCAGCGGCCCGACCGCCGCGACGAGCTCGTTGAGGACCAGCTCCACCAGCTCCTCGTCGCTGCGCTGCAGGTCCTGCTCCTCGCCGTACCGGCCGACGGAGGCGCGCAGCACGGTCGCGTCGGTGCGGCCCCACTTGCGGCTGGTGAAGGTGACCGCCTTCGTGGTGCGGCCCTCGACGGCGGGCACGAGGTACCCGCTCCCCCAACCCGGGCTCGGCCCGTTCAGCACGACGGTGACGATGCCGACGCTGGCGTACCCGACGCCGGCGAGCTCCTCGGTCGGAGCGTGCGGCGCGAGCAGCCGCGCAGCCGGCGCAGCCGGTACGGCGAGCATCACCCCGTCGGCGTCGAGCGCCTGCGGGGCGGCCGCCGAGCCGGTCTCGAGCCGCCACCCCTGCTCGGTGCGCGCGAGGCCGCGGACGGTGGTCCCGAGCCGGACGTCGAGGTCGCGGGCGAGCAGCGGCGGCAGGTGGCCGAGCCCGCCCGGGATGCCCGCGAAGACCGGGCCGCCGCCCGGTGGGACGCGGGCCGCGCGGGCGGCCCGCACGAGGGAGCCGTGCCGCCGGAGCGCCTCGGCCAGCGGCGGCACCGTCGCCTGCAGCGACAGCGCGACCGACGAGCCGGCGTAGACGCCGCCGAGCAGCGGGTCCACGAGCAGGTCGAGCACACCGACGCCGAGCCGGCGGTCGACGAGCCGTCCGATCGCGACGTCCTCGGTGACCCGGCGGGCGGGGAGCCAGCCGCCGAGGGCCCGGACGAAGGACGGCCACGGGAGCACACCGCTGCGCGCCAGTGCCCGGAAGTCCGTCGGGATGCCCATCAGCGTGCCCGTGGGCATCGGGCGCACCTTGCCCCGCACCCAGACACCGGCCTCCCCGACGGCGGGCGAGATCAGCTCGAGCCCGACGGACTCGGCCAGCTCCACGGCGTACGGGATCCGGCGGAGCATGCTGTCGGCGCCCTCGTCGACCGGGACGCCTCCGACGTCGGAGACGCGCACCTTGCCGCCGACCCGGTCACCCGCTTCGAGGACCACCACCTCGACCCCGGCGCGGCGCAGCTCGAGAGCGGCCGCCAGCCCGGCGACACCCGCTCCGACCACCGCGACCCTGGGCACGCCCTGAGCGTAGGGTCCGCGCGTGCGCCGCACCCCGCTCCTGCTGCTCGCGACGTCGCTGGCCGCGTTCACGGCCAACCTCGACAACACCGTCGTGGCCGTCGCGCTCCGCGACGTGCAGTCCGACCTCGGCTCGAGCGTGCTGGGGCTGCAGGGGGTCGTGACGGCGTACACGGTGACCCTGGCCGCCCTCCTGCTGGCGGGCGGAGCGCTCGTCGACGTCGTCGGCGCCCGTCGGGTGCTGCTGCTCGGTGTGGTCGTGTTCGCGGGGGCGTCCGTGCTGTGCGCGCTCGCCGGCTCGGTCACCGCCCTCGTGGTGTGGCGCGTGGTGCAGGGGGTCGGCGCGGCGCTGCTGCTCCCCGGTGGCCTGGCCGTCCTCGCCCAGGCCCACCCCGACGCCGTACGGCGGCGGCGGGCCGTGGGGGTGTGGGCCGCCGTGAGCGGTGCCGCCCTGGTGGCCGGCCCGGTGGTCGGCGGGGAGCTGGTGGACCGGCACGGGTGGCCCTCGGTGTTCTGGCTCAACGTCCCGCTCTGCGCGCTCGTCGCTCTGCTCGTCGCGCCCCACCCCTCGCGATCTTCGTCAGCTGGGGCGTCACCAGGCGTCGCGGCGCCCGAGACGACGAAGATCGCGGGGAGGAGCGTGGACGTGCTCGGGGCCGCGCTGAGCTGCGTCTCGCTCGGGGGCCTCACCTACGGCGTGGTTCTCCTCGGCCGGCACGGCCTGTCGTGGCGCGCCGCCGCGCTGCTCCTCCTCGCCGTCGTCGCCGGCCTCGCGCTGCGCCGGGTCGAGGGGCGGGCACCGGCGCCGATGCTGCCCCGCGACCTGCTGCGCGGTAGGCGGTTCCGCGGCGCGACGCTGGCAGCCTTCGCGGCGGCGCTGGCGGTGTTCGTCCTCATGGTCTTCATGAGCCTGTTCCTGCAGCTGGTGCAGGACCACGACGCCCGCGGTGCCGGTCGGGTGCTGCTGGCGCTCCCGGTCGCGCTGGTGGTGAGCGCCGCGGCCACCAGCCGCTGGCACCGGGTCGTGCTCCCCGTGCTGCTGGGCCTGCTGCTCGCCGGTGCCGGCCTCCTCGGGCTGGCCCTCGCGGTGCACGAGGGCGTCGGCGACGGCGTGGTCGAGGCCTGGCTCGCCCTGGTCGGGGCGGGCACCGGCCTCACGACCGCACCCGTGGTGGCGACGACGCTGACCGCGGCCGGCGAGCGCCGGGCCGGGCTGGCCGCCGCGAGCGTGACGGTCGCGCGGGAGCTCGGCGGGGTCGTCGCCGTCGCCGGGCTCGGCGCGCTCGCCGTGGCCCGGCTGACCACGCGGCTCACCACGACCCTGGTGAGCACCGGCGTCCCCACCGGAGACCGGCCCGCGATGCTCGACGCGCTGCTGCGCGCCGACAAGCCCGAGGTACGCCGGCAGCTGGTCGAGTCGGTCGGCGCGGTGCGCGCGCTCGCGGCGTACGAGCGGTTCCAGGACGCCGCGACGGCGTCCTTCGTCAGCTCGACCCGCTGGGTCCTCGCCGGTGCGGGTCTGGTGCTGCTCGTGCTGGCCGCAGCGAGCGCGCTGCTACTGGGTGCGGACCACGTCCGCGAGCGCGTCGAGGAACGCTGACGTCTCCTCGACCGTGCCGGCGTTGACCCGCAGCCAGCCGGCGAGCCCGGGCCCGCTCGACAGGTCACGCACGAGGACGCCGCGGTCGAGCAGCGCCTGCCAGGTCGCAGCCGGGTCGTCGAACTGCCCGAACAGCAGGAAGTTCGCCTCGGTCGGCACGACGGTGAGCCCGAGCGCGCGGACGCCGTCCACCATCCGGTCGCGCTGCGCCTTGACCGCCTCCACCGTGCCGAGCAGCTCGTCGGTGTGCGCCAGCGCGGCCCGCGCGGCCGCCTGGGTGAGGGCGGAAAGGTGGTACGGCAGCCGGACGAGCCGCAGCACGTCCACGACCTCGGCGGACGCCGCGAGGTAGCCCAGCCGCAGGCCGGCACCGGAGAACGCCTTGGACATCGTGCGCGACACCAGCAGCCGCGGGTGGTCCGCGAGCAGGGTGGCCGCCGACGGGGACGAGCCGAACTCGGCGTACGCCTCGTCGACGACGACGACCCCGTCGGAGGCGTCGCACACCGCGGCCACGACGTCGAGCCCGGTCACCGTGCCGGTCGGGTTGTTCGGGGTCGTGAGGAACGTGATCGCCGGCCGGTGCTCGCGCACGGCCGCCACCGCCGCGCCCACGGACAGCGTGAAGTCGGCGGCACGGGGCGCGGCGACCCAGCCGGTCGCCGTACCCGCGGCGAGCAGCGGGTGCATCGAGTACGACGGCTCGAAGCCCAGGGCGACCCGACCCGGTCCGCCGAAGGCCTGGCAGACCTGCTGCAGCACCTCGTTGGAGCCGTTCGCCGCCCAGACCTGCTCGAGGGCCAGGGGCACGCCGGTGCTGCGGGTCAGGTAGGCCGCGAGGTCGGTGCGCAGCGCGACGGCCTCGCGGTCCGGGTAGCGGTTCAACCGGGAGGCGGCGTCCGCCACCGCGGAGGCGATGTCGGCCACCAGCCCGGGCGACGGCGGGTACGGGTTCTCGTTGACGTTGAGGTTGATCGCCTCGGGCAGCTGGGGCGCGCCGTACGGCGTCTTGCCGACCAGGTCGTCGCGGACCGGCAGGGTCACCGGACCCGCACCTGGACGGCCTCGACGTGCGCCACCAGGTCCTCGGCCCCGCCGAGCGCGGCGACCTTCGGGGCCACGTCGGCCAGCGCCTCCTGGCTGTAGGTGACGACCGACATCCGCTTGAGGAACGACTGCGCCGACAGGCCGGAGGAGAACCGCGCCGTGCCACCCGTGGGCAGCACGTGGTTCGACCCGGCGAGGTAGTCGCCCAGCGAGACGGGCGTGAAGCCGCCGACGAACACGGCGCCCGCGTTGCGGACCCGCAGCGCCCGCTCGGCGGCGTCGACGGTGATCACCTCGAGGTGCTCGGCCGCCCAGGCGTCCACGACCTCCAGGCCGTGGTCGAGGTCGTCGACGAGCACGTGCGCCGACTGCCCGGCGAGCGCCTGCTCGACCCGCTCGCGGTGCTTGGTCGCCGGCACCTGCTTGCCCAGCTCGACGTCGACCGCGTCGAGCAGCTCGGCGGAGTCGGTGACGAGCAGGCACGCCGCCAGCGGGTCGTGCTCGGCCTGCGCGACGAGGTCCGCCGCGACAGCAGCCGGTACGGCGGAGCTGTCGGCGAGGATCGCGACCTCGGTCGGACCGGCTTCGGAGTCGATCCCGCAGCGACCCTGCACGAGGCGCTTGGCGGCGGCGACGTAGACGTTCCCGGGCCCCGTGATGACGTCCACCGGCGGGCAGCCGTCGACGCCGTAGGCCAGCATCGCGACGGCCTGCGCGCCGCCGACGGCGTACACCTCGTCGACGCCGAGCAGCGCGCACGCGGCGAGGATGAACGGGTTCGGCAGCCCGCCGAACTCGGCCTTCGGGGGCGACGCCACGGCCAGCGAGCCGACCCCGGCGACGAGGGCCGGTACGGCGTTCATCACCACCGACGACGGGTACGCGACCCGGCCGCCCGGCACGTAGAGGCCGACCCGGCCGACGGGGACCCAGCGCTCGCGCACGGTCGCGCCGTCGACCACCTCGACGACCTCGTCCGCCCGCAGCTGCGCGGACGAGACGGCGCGGTTCCGCCGTACCGCCTCCTCGAGGGCGGCGCGCACCTCGGGGTCGAGCTCGGCGAGCGCTGTCGCGAGCGCGTCCGCGGGCACGCGGAGGTCGGTGAGGCGCACGCCGTCGAAGCGCTCGGTGGCCTCGCGGACGGCCTCGGCGCCCCGGTCGCGGACGGCCTCGACGACGGGCCGGACCTGCTCGACGGCAGCGGCGACGTCGAGCTCGGCGCGGGGCAGCTCGCGGGCCAGGTCGGCGTCCCGACGGCCGCGCAGGTCGATGCGGCGGATCACCCTGAGAGCCTATTGGGTGGCGGACAGCGCTTTCTCAGCCGAGGTCGAGCGTGCTGGCTCGGCTGCCGCCGCAGGCGACGAGGACGCGGTCGACGTTGTCGCGGGCGCCGATGGAGACAGCCAGCCGCAGCACGTGGCCCGCGGGCACGACGGCGCTGACCCGGCTGAGGGCGAGCCGCTGGGTGACGTACCCGTGCGCCCGGTTCAGGGCGCTCGTGGTGCTCGCCAGGGTTCGGCAGCCGGTGCTGCCGCAGTCCTGCAGCAGGACCGTCACGACCGCCCGCGGGTGGCCGGCGCCGTGCCGCGCCACCAGCCGGTCGACGAGCACGACGCGCGGGACACCGGACAGGGCGAGCGGCGCGTCGAGCGGGACCGTGAACGCCGTCACGCTGCCGCGCACGAGCGTGCGGTCGCCGGCGGCGGGCAGCTGCGGCACGAGCTCCCCGCTGCGGGCGAGGTAGAGCACGCGGGCCAGTGCGGCCGGTGCCGGTGCGGGCAGGGGCGCACGCGCCCCAGCCGGTCGTGGGGCGCGGACCGGCGCGGCGGCGACGGTCACCACCTCGGCGGTCGGCGTCGGAGTCGGTGTCGGGATCGGCGCGGGGGTCGGCACCGCACGCGCCACCGACGCCGGTGGCGCAGCGACGGGGGTGCGCACGTGCGGTGCCGGCAGCGCCGTGCCCCCCGACACCGCGACGGCCACGGCGCTCACCGCGGCGACGTTCGTCAGCCCGCGCACCACCTGGCCCGTCCGGTCCGCGGCCGCGGCGAACGGCAGGGCCGGCAGCAGGCTCAGCGGCCCGAGGACGCCGCGCAGCCGGCCCAGGCCGATCTGCAGGAAGGCGCGCACCACGGCCGGGTCGAAGTCGGTGCCCGCGCAGCGGGCCAGCTCCTCGCGGGCGGCCGCCGAGCCCATCGCCGCGTGGTAGCTGCGGTTGGCCGTCATCACCTCGTACGCGTCGGCGACCGCCACGATCCGCGCGCCGAGCGAGATCTCCTGGCCGCGCAGCCCCGTCGGGTACCCGCTGCCGTCCCAGCGCTCGTGGTGCTCGCGGACGCAGCGGCCCCAGTCGCCGAGCCAGGGCAGCAGACCGGTGGCCAGCCGCTCCCCCTCGGCCGGGTGCCGGCGCAGCTGCCGCCACTCCTCCTCACCCAGGTCGGGGCCGCCGTTGAGCACGAGCTGCGGCACAGAGAGCTTCCCGATGTCGTGGATGAGGGCGGCCCAGCGCAGCCGGGCGCGGTCGTCCTCGGGCAGCCGCATCTGCTCGGTGAGCATGTCGACGTACGCCCGCACCCGCTCCGAGTGGCCGCGCGTCCGCTTGTCGTGCAGGCCGAGCGCGCCGACGAGCGAGACCAGCAGGCGGGCGGCCTCGGCGGCGTCGCCCGTGTCGTGCAGCTCGGCGACCTGCCGCTCGATCTCGCGCAGCGAGGTACGGCGGGCGGTGCGCAGCCGGGACGGCGCCCGGTCGGGGAAGACCAGGCTCAGCCGGAGCAGCACGGCGAGGGGCAGCGCCCGCCGGGCGGCCCGGTCGACGAGCTGGGCGGCCGCGAAGGCGACCCCGAGCACGAGGACCCACCAGCCGAGCTCGTGCCACCCGTGCCCCGGGACCGGCAGCACCGCGATGAGGAAGAGGGCCACGACGACCGACGCGGCCAGCGGGACGAGCAGCACGGCCACCCGTACCCACCACGCCAGCACCGGGTGGGCTTCCCACCGGTCTGCCTGTCGAGTGCCGCGACGCGCCACGCCGCGATCATGCCCCCGATGGGGGGTGCGGCACACCTGCCGTCAGTCGAGGTCCTCCGGACGGCGTAACGCGCCGACGAGGAAGGCGCACAGCGCACCGACCGGCCAGGCGAGCCCGGCCCAGGTCGCCCGCAGGTGCGGGACCGTCGCCTTGGGCTCGAGCTTGCCGAGGTAGAGGTCGATCGGCGGGTGGCCCACCTTGCCCTGGCGCAGCGCCTCGACGGCCTCGTGCGAGCCGGGGACGACCCCGACCCGGGCCGCGACGAGGGCGGCGAGCAGGCCGCCCACGGCGAGCGCCCCAACCGTCCACGGCCCCGAGCGGCGGGCGAAGAACCAGGCGAGCACGCCGCACAGCGCGCCGACCCCGAGCATCACGAGCAGGTAGCTGCCGTCGGCGCCGATGAACGCCTTGGACCCCTCGAGGTCGGCCGCGGCCGGGCCGTCCGCGCCGAAGGTCACGCGCAGCCGGGGGGCGACGTGCGACCACAGCAGCCCGGCCGGCGCGCCCAGGAGCACGGAGCCCACCAGGACCGCCAGCGCCGGCGGTACGTCGGACCGCCACCGCTGCTCCGTCGTACCCGGGACCACCGTCACCCCACCACCGTACGGGAGGCCACTACCCTGCCGGGCGTGACGCGACGCGCCTGGGCCGGTCTGCTGCTGCTCCCGCTGCTGCTCGCGGGGTGCGCGGGCAGCAAGGGCGCCACCGAGGACCCGGACGTGTCCGCGTCCGCGCCGATCCCCGGGGTGACGCTGCCCCCCGGGGAGCTGAGCGACCTGGTGCCCTCGCCGACCGAGGTGCCCGCCGGGATGGTCCCGGTCATCCTCGGCTCGGGCCCGCGCGACCTGGACGCGGTGGCGGCCTACTCGGGCACCGGCGCGGTCAAGGAGCGGGCCGCCGCCGCGCTGCGGGCGCACGGGTTCCAGCAGGCCTACGTCGTGCAGTACGCCAACCAGACCACCGGCCAGGGGCTCACGGTCGTGGTGTCCCGCTTCGCGACCGGGCCGGGAGCGACCGCCGACTTCAGCGACGACGAGCGGGGCACCTCCGGGCAGAGCATCCCGTCGGAGAAGCTCGGCGAGGTGTCCTCGGTGACCAAGCAGGTCATCCCCGGGTCGGTGCAGAGCGAGCTCGTGCTGGTGCGCTTCCTGCGCGGCACGGACACCTGGGTGATCGCCTACCAGGCGGCGCCTACGGCCGACCCCGCGGTCGCGGTGCAGCTCGCGAAGGGCCTGCTCGCGCGCACCGGCTGAGCGGCTACTGCCAGGACCCGGCAGCGCGCCAGACGAGGACGTCGAGGATGCGCAGCTTGGTGATCGGCGCGCCCGCCTCCTCGGCGCTGAGCTGCAGCTCGCTGAACGCCTCGGCCTCGGCCTGCAGGTCGGCACGCATCTGCATGCACAGCAGCCGCATGAACTCCTGCCAGCTGCGGTCGAGGGTGCGCGGCAGCACGCCGGGAGCGGTGTACGCCTCGAAGATGCGGCTGTCGTAGATCGGCACCAGGTCGGGGCGCTTGCGGTGCAGCACCTTGCTGACGATGGTGCCGCGCACCCCGCGTCCGGCGTACCGCGGCTCGTCGAGGATCCCGAACAGCCCCGCGACGCACATGACGTGGTCGTCGTCGGCCTCCTCGAGGCTGACCTCGGGCAGGTCCGCGACGGCCTCGAGGGCCGGCATCATCTCGCGCAGCAGGCTGAACCGGCCGGCGTCGATGTGCACGCCCATCAGCACCGGCGCGAGCAGGTCGCCGTCCACCAGCGTCGGCTCGCCGTTCGTCACGAGCAGGTCGTACGCCGGGTAGGAGTAGCCGTTGCGCACGTCCACGTAGTCGAGGAGCACCTCGTCCGGGTGCTCGACCTCGAGGGTGCCTCCGCACAGCTTGATCGGGTCCACGTCCGCCAGCCTAGGACGCCCGACCGACCAGGACCCGCAGCCGCGGCTGCGCCCAGGTCAGCCCGCGGCGAGGACGAGGACGACCACGACGCACACGAGCGCGAGCGTCGCCACCGCGACCCAGACCACCGGGGGCACCCGACCACGACCCCGCACCAGGACCCACGCGAGGAGCAGGAGCAGCGGGAGCAGCGTGTAGAACGGCAGCAGGACCAGCCAGACCGCAGCGAGTCCCGCCGCGTACGCCACGGGCACGAAGGCCAGCAGGCACGCGATGTCGACGACAGAGCCGACGACGAGGACCCGCTCGGCTCGGGTCAGCGGACGGCGGCCGGCCGGCCCGTCCCGACCTGCGAGCGCCTCCTCCCAGCCGGGTTCGGCCATCCCGCGACCGTCAGCTGCGCGCGGGCAGGCAGCCGGGGCCGAGCAGCTGCTTGAGGTCGGCGAACAGCGACGCCGACGCCGACACCCGGAGCCGGTCGTCGAGCCGCACCACCGTGCTCTTGCCGCTGCCCTCGAGCTGCAGGTGCACCTCGGTGGTGCCCGGGTGCGCCGCGAGCACCTCCTTGAGCCGCTCCACCAGCGGCGGCGTGCAGCGCGCCGTCGGCATCGAGACGACGACCGGGCCGCGCTCGCCCACCGACAGGTCAGGGACGGTGAGGTCGGAGGCGATGATCTTCGGCGCCTCCTCGCGCTTGTCGACGCGGCCGCGCACGAGCACGATCGCGTCCTCGACGAGGTGGACCGCCGCGTTCATGTACGTGGCCGGGAAGAACATCACCTCGATCGAGCCCTCGAGGTCCTCGAGCTGCACCTGCGCCCACGGGTTGCCCTGCTTGGTGACCCGGCGGTTGACCGACGAGAGCAGCCCGCCGATGACGACGCTCGCGCCGTCCTCCTTGTCGATGATGGCCGAGACCGGGCAGTCGACCGCGTTCGCGATGACGTGCTCCACGCCGAACAGCGGGTGGTCGGAGACGTACAGCCCGAGCATCTCCCGCTCGTAGGCGAGCAGGACCGACTTCTCCCACTCCCCCGTCGGGATCCGCACGTCGAAGACGCCGGTGTCCTCCGTGGCGTCGGAGCCGCCGAACAGGTCGTACTGGCCGATCGCCTCGGCCTTCTTGGTCTCCAGGCAGGCGTCGATCGCCTCGGCGTGCACGAGGTGCAGGCCCTTGCGGTCGTGCCCGAGCGAGTCGAAGGCGCCGGCCTTGATGAGCGACTCCACGGTCTTCTTGTTGACCGCGACCGCCTCGACCTTCTTGAGGTAGTCGGAGAAGTCGGCGAACCGGCCCTTGGTGCTGCGGGTCTGCACGATCGAGGCGACGACGTTGGTGCCGACGTTGCGGATGGCGGAGAGCCCGAAGCGGATGTCGGTGCCCCGCGGCGTGAAGTCGCTGTCGGAGTCGTTGACGTCCGGCGGCAGCACCTTGATGCCCATCCGCCGGCACTCGTTGAGGTAGAGCGCGCTCTTGTCCTTGTCGTCGCCGACCGAGGTGAGCAGCGCCGCCATGTACTCGGCCGGGTAGTTCGCCTTGAGGTACGCCGTCCAGTAGCTGACCAGGCCGTAGCCGGCGGTGTGGGCGCGGTTGAAGGCGTAGTCGGAGAACGGGACGAGCACGTCCCACAGCGCCTTGATGGCGCCGTCGGAGTACCCGTTGGCCTTCATGCCGTCGCGGAACGGCACGTACTCCTTGTCGAGGATCTCCTTCTTCTTCTTGCCCATCGCGCGGCGGAGCAGGTCGGCGTTGCCCAGCGTGTAGCCCGCGAGCTGCTGGGCGATCGCCATGACCTGCTCCTGGTAGACGATCAGCCCGTAGGTGTCGCCCAGCACCTGGGACAGCGCTTCCTCGAGCTCGGGGTGCAGCGGCACCACCGGCTTGCGGCCGTTCTTGCGGTCGGCGTAGTCGTTGTGCGCGTTGGCGCCCATCGGGCCGGGTCGGTAGAGCGCGCCGACGGCGGAGATGTGCTCGAAGGTGGTCGGGATCATCGAGCGCAGCAGCGCCCGCATGCCGCTGCCCTCCATCTGGAACACCCCGAGGGTGTCGCCGCGGGCCAGCAGGTCGTACGTCTGCTTGTCGTCGAGCGGCAGCGTCTCGAGCACCACGGTCTCGCCGCGGTTGACCTCGAGGTGGTGGAGCGTGTCGTCGAGGACGGTGAGGTTGCGCAGCCCCAGGAAGTCCATCTTGAGCAGGCCGAGCGTCTCGCAGGCGCCCATGTCGAACTGGGTGATGATCGCGCCGTCC
The DNA here is from genome assembly GCA_035495395.1 of Mycobacteriales bacterium. Lineage (GTDB taxonomy): Bacteria > Actinomycetota > Actinomycetes > Mycobacteriales > SCTD01 > RYN-111. The sequence continues at coordinate 16,153 of DATJGA010000188.1, forward strand.
TGCTCGCGGCGCTGGATCGGGATGACGTCGAGCAGCGGCTCGCGGCACAGGATGACGCCGGCGGCGTGCACGCCCCACTGCCGCTTGAGGCCCTCGAGCCCACGGGCGGTGTCGACGACGGCCTTCGCGTCGGGGTCGGTGTCGTAGAGCGCCCGGAACTCGGTGCCCTCGCCGTACCGGGGGTGGGTCGCGTCGAAGACGCCCGCGAGCGGGAGGTCCTTGCCCATGACGGGCGGGGGCATCACCTTGGTGATCTTGTCGCCGGTGGCGTAGGGGTAGCCGAGCACCCGGGCGGCGTCCTTGATCGCGGCCTTCGCCTTGATCGTGCCGTAGGTGATGATCTGGCTGACGTGCTCCTCGCCGTACTTCTCGGTGGCGTAGCGGATCATGTCGCCGCGCCGGCGCTCGTCGAAGTCGAGG
>DATJGA010000189.1:0-3017 GCA_035495395.1 Mycobacteriales bacterium
GCCCGGCGAGCAGGTACGCCCGCCGGTAGCCGTGCACGACGTGGGACTCCCGACGGACGCTGACCGGACGCATGGGGACAGCCTGCACCCGGCGTGTTTCCACGGGATGACGGGCCCCTCGCCTAGGCTCGTCGGTGCGCCAGGGAGACCCCCGGCGCGTTCGCGCGCAGGAAGAGATCGTTGACCGCACAGCCCCAGGCCGGACCCTCCGCAGCACCGCTCCGCGCCAGGCAGCGCAGCGCGCTCGTGACGTACCTGCGGAGCCAGCCGCGCGACTTCCTGGCCGTCGCGACGCCCGGCGCCGGGAAGACGACGTTCGCGCTGCGGATCGCCTCCGAGCTGCTCGCCGCGGGCGTCGTCCAGGGCGTGACGGTGGTGGCGCCGACCGAGCACCTCAAGACCCAGTGGGCCCTCGCGGCCGCCTCCGTCGGCATCCGGCTCGACCCCGGCTTCAAGAACTCCCAGGGCGCCACCAGCGCCGACTTCCACGGCGTCGCGGTCACCTACGCCGGGGTGGCCGCCCACCCGCTGCTGCACCGCGCCAGGACCGAGCGTCGGCGCACCCTGGTCATCCTCGACGAGGTGCACCACGCCGGCGACGCGCTGTCCTGGGGCGACGCGGTGCGCGAGGCCTTCGAGCCGGCGACCCGGCGGCTGTCCCTGACCGGCACGCCGTTCCGGTCCGACACCAACCCCATCCCGTTCGTCCGGTACGAGCGGGGCAGCGACGGGATCACCCGCTCCGGGTCCGACCACTCCTACGGGTACGGCGACGCCCTCCGCGACGGGGTCGTCCGCCCCGTGCTGTTCCTGGCGTACTCAGGCACGGCGACCTGGAAGACCCGGGCCGGCGAGGAGATCACCGCGACCCTCGGCGAGCCCCTGACGGTGGAGCAGACGCAGCAGGCCTGGCGCACCGCGCTCGACCCGCACGGCGACTGGATGCCGGCCGTGCTCGACGCCGCCGACCGCCGGCTCACCCAGGTGCGGCGGGGGGTGCCCGACGCGGGCGGCATGGTCATCGCCTCCGACCAGGCCACCGCCAAGCTGTACGCCGAGCTGCTGCACGGCATCACCGGCAAGAAGCCCGTCGTCGTGCTGTCCGACGACCCCAAGGCCTCGAAGAAGATCGCCGCCTTCGAGAGCTCCGACGACCGCTGGCTGGTGGCCGTGCGGATGGTCTCGGAGGGCGTCGACCTGCCGCGGCTCGCGGTCGGCGTCTACGCCACGAGCACCCAGACGCCGCTGTTCTTCGCCCAGGCCGTCGGGCGCTTCGTCCGCGCCCGGCGGCCGGGGGAGACGGCCTCGGTCTTCCTGCCCTCGGTGCCCTCCCTGCTGCAGCTCGCCGCCGAGATGGAGGCCGAGCGCGACCACGCCCTCGACGGGCCGGCGAAGGAGCAGTTCCTGGCCGACGAGCTGCTCGCCGCGGCCAACCGCGAGGAGCTGGCGGGCGAGGACGAGGAGGGCTTCGTCGCCCTGCAGGCCTCTGCGCACCTCGACCGGGTCATCTACGACGGCGGCGAGTACGGCACCGGCGCGGCGGTCGGGTCCGACGACGAGCTGGACTTCCTCGGGCTGCCCGGGCTGCTCGCGCCCGACCAGGTCGCGGTCCTGCTCCAGCAGCACCAGGCCAAGCAGCTGCGCAGCGCGCCCGCCGTACCCGCGCCGGAGCGCGAGCGCAGCGCCTTCGAGGTGCTCTCCGGGCTCCGCAAGGAGCTCAACGGCCTCGTCGGCGCCTGGCACCACCGCACCGGCAAGGCCCACGGCGTCATCCACGCCGAGCTGCGGACCGCCTGCGGCGGGCCGCCGTCACCCCAGGCGACCGCCGTGCAGCTGCAGGAGCGCATCGAGACGATGCGCCGCTGGGCGCGCGAGCGCCGCTAGCTCCAGCGCAGGGTCGCGAAGACCCGGTCGACGAGGGCGCGCAGCCGCGGGACCTGGACGGCGCGGTCGTTGCGGGTGACGAGGAACACCGTGAGCGTCGTGCCGTCGGGCACCGGCAGCACCATCACGACGATCGGCCCCGACGGGACGTGGAAGCCGCTGTCCGCGAACTGCAGCGCGCCGTCGTCGTCGAGGACCACCGCCTGGCCGCGACGACCGCCCACGACGACCTGCTCGACGACCCCCGGTCTGGCTCCCGGCGTCGCGCTCAGCCTGGCGACGCCCTGGGCCACCGACTCGTGGCGCTGGTAGGTGTGGTCGAAGGTGATCTCGAAGTCCTCGTCGCCGAGGTAGGCCTGGAAGGCCGACACGTCGCGCTCGACCGCGGTCCAGGCGGCGGGCAGCCGCAGCGAGAAGCCGGGCCTGAAGAGCGTGGTCGTGAAGGGCTTGGTGAGGGCCGCAGCCGGGTCCAGGGTCGGCGGGGGAGCCACCGTGAAGCCCGGCTCGGTCGGGGACGGGCTGCTCGCCGCGCCCTGGCCGCTGCTGCTGCACCCGCAGCACAGGAGCGCGACGGCGAGCGCCGTCGCCGACCAGGTCCGCAGCCTGGTCACCGGTCTAGTAGGCGTCGTCCATGATGCGGAAGACCACGCCCAGGACGAGCCCGACCGCGAACAGCGCACCGCCGACGACGCCGAGCGCCACGGAGCCCATGGGGAGCGCGAAGCCGAGCAGGACGCTGCCCACGATGATCAGTGCGACCGTGACCCAGCTGGTGGGCTTGACGTTGTGGCCGCCGGCCATGGAGCTGCTCCCTCGCGTCGTTCGGACGCCGTGAACTCTAGTGTCACCGGGGTGCAGGCCATCACCGACCCGGCGGACCCGAGGCTGGCCGACTACCTGGGCCTGACCGACGTCGTGCGCCGCACCCGGCACGAGCCGGAGGCCGGGTTCTTCATCGCCGAGGGCCTCACCGTGATGCGCCGTGCCGCGCAGGCCGGCTTCCCGCTGCGGTCGGTCCTGCTCGCCGAGAACCGCGAGGTGCCGGAGGGGCTGCCGGACGCACCCGTCTACCACGCGTCGTACGAGCTGCTGCACGCCGTGACGGGCTTCCACGTGCACCGCGGCGCGCTCGC
>DATJGA010000190.1:0-20806 GCA_035495395.1 Mycobacteriales bacterium
CTCAACGGGCTGCCGCTCGTCTCGACCGCGGTGACGCCGACGAAGACGACGCTCGACGCCGTCGTCGCCGACCTGGCCACGACCGGCAACACCCTGGCGCAGCAGCTGTCCGCGGTCCTCGCGACGCTGACGGACGCCAACAAGGCGACGGTCATCAACGGCCTGGGCCTGAGCGCCACGCCGCTCGCCCCGGTGCTGGCGGACATCTCGGGGATCACCGGCAGCTACTACGCCTTCCCGATCCTCACGGCGACGCCGAACAACCCGGTCGCCGGCACGTACGGCGGCACCATGACCGTCACGTTCGTGCAGAGCTAGCGTCGACTGCGTGACCCGCTCGACGACCGCTGTGCGCTGCCTGCGTACGGCGGTCGTCGGCGTGCTGGCGGCGCTCGCCGTGCTGTCGCCCGGCTCCGGCGCGGGCGCGGCCGGCACCGGGGGCGTCGAGCTGAGCCCCTACCCGGGGGTGGTCGACGGCAAGCAGGTCACCGCGTTCCACGTCACGCTGCCGCGCGGGGGCGGCACGGCCTCGGTCAGGTACGCCCTGCGCAACACGACCACGGCGACGAAGTCCGCCCGGCTGTACGCCGCCACTGCCCGGCACGCGGCCACGGGCTGGGCGATCGGCGACGCCGGCTCCTCGCCGTACCTGGGCTTCCCCGACCGGACCGTGACGCTGGGGCCGAGCGAGGTGAAGCTGGCGTCGTTCACGGCGCACGGCACGATCGACCACGAGGTCTTCGGCGCGCTGGTCGTCGAGGTCACCAACGGCAGCGTCACGCAACGGGCCGCGACCCTCGTCTACCTCAAGCCCGGCCGACGGGTGCCGCTGCCCGTGCTCCTGGTCGGGGTGGCGGTGCTGCTGCTGGCCGTGGTCGGCGGCGGCGTGGCCCTGGCACGGCGGCGGCCCGCCACCACGGGGTGACGGGCCGCACGACCGGGGTGTCAGACGGAGACGGTCACCTCGACGACCTCGCCGAGCTTCGCGGTGGCCGGGGTGTCGACCGAGCTGCCGCTGGTGAGGGTGCGCAGGGTCCAGTCGCCGGGCGCCGCGAAGAAGCGGAACGCGCCGGTCGCGCTGGTCTGCACCTCGGCGGTGAACTCGCCCGTGCTGTCGAGCAGGCGCACGTAGGCGCCGGGGACGGGAGCGCCGTCACGGATGACGGTGCCCTGGACGATGGACTCCTTGGCCACGTCGATGCCTTCCAGGTCGAGGGTCTGCACAGGGGCGCCGCACACGGTCAGACGTCCTTCTCGATCGGGACGCCGACGAGGCTGCCGTACTCGGTCCAGCTGCCGTCGTAGTTCTTCACGTCGGTCTCGCCGAGCAGCTCGTGCAGGGCGAACCAGGTGTGGCTGGAGCGCTCGCCGATGCGGCAGTACGCGATGGTCGGCTTGGTCGTGTCGAGGCCGGCCTCCTTGTACAGCTCGCGGAGCTCGTCGTCGCTGCGGAAGGTGCCGTCGTCGTTGGCGGCCTTGCTCCACGGGACGTTGATGGCCGTCGGGATGTGACCGGCGCGCTGCGACTGCTCCTGCGGCAGGTGCGCCGGCGCGAGCAGCTTGCCGCTGAACTCGTCGGGGCTGCGCACGTCGACGAGGTTCTTGTTGCCGATCGCGTCGACGGTCTCGTCGCGGAACGCGCGGATCGACACGTCCTGGTCCTGCGCGGTGTAGCTGGTCTTGTCGCGCGCCTCGACCTCGGTCGTCAGCGCACGGCCGTCGAGCTCCCACTTCTTGCGACCGCCGTCGAGCAGCTTCACGTCGCGGTGGCCGTAGAGCTTGAAGTACCAGTAGGCGTAGGCGGCGAACCAGTTGTTGTTGCCGCCGTACAGGACGACGGTGTCGTCGTTGCCGATGCCCTTCTGGCTCAGCAGCTCCTCGAACTGCTCCTTGTTGACGAAGTCGCGACGGACCTGGTCCTGGAGCTCGGTCTTCCAGTCGAGGCGGACGGCACCCTGGATGTGGCCGCCGTCGTAGGCGGACACGTCCTCGTCCACCTCGACGAGGACGACCTTCGGGTCGGACAGGTGGGCCTCGGCCCAGTCGGCGTCGACGAGGACGTCTTCGCGGCTCATGCAGCAACTCCCTTGGTTCGGCGGAACAGCAGGTAGACCTCGCACCCGAGGCACAGGCCGATGCTCGCGTTGAGCACGGCCGCCACGAGCGCGAAGCCCGTGAGGATCAGGGCCGCGGTGCTGGCACCGACGGCGAACGACAGGGTGCCCCCGGCGGCGAAGCCCAGCCCCACGAGCTGCGCGAACTGCGGCGGCGCCGCGTCCTCCAGCTCGGTGGGCGGAGCGAGCCGCGGACGGACCCACTTCTTGAAGAGCAGCACGTACGGCGAGCGGCCGCGGCTGCCGAGGGCGAACACCACGGTCTGCGCCGCGAGCAGGGGCCCGGCGACGGCCGGGGTCCCGGACAGCAGCAGCACGACGGCGAGCACCGCGGTGGTGACGGCGGCCCCGAAGCGGGGACCGCGAGGGTCGATCTGGGTACTGCTCATGGCAGCCTTTCGGGTTCCGGACGGGCCCGCGCTGGCGCGGGGAGGGACGTCAGGAAGCCGGACAGAGGCAGCCGGCGACGCGGCACAGGTCCACCGACCGCCGCTTGACGAGCACGAGCTGCATGGTCACGAGGGTACTGCCTGGCCGAGGGCGCTGAGCACGGCGGTCCGGCTGGGCTGACCGACGGCCCGCCGGACCTCCCGGCCGCCCGCGTCGAGCACGAGGGTCGTGGGCGTCTTGAGGACGTTGAGGCGGCGGACCAGGTCGAGGTGCGACTCCGCGTCGACCTCGAGGTGCGCGACGCCGGGGACGACGTCGGCGACCTCGGCGAGGACGCGGCGGGTCGCGCGGCAGGGGGCGCAGAAGGCGCTGGAGAACTGCAGCAGGGTGGCGCGCTCACCGGCGTCACCGGGCCGCAGCTCGCGCAGGGCCTCGGCGCTGGTCCGGTGCCTGAGCGTCCCGTCGTACCAGCGGTGGGCGGAGGCGAGGACGGCGGCGAGCAGCAGCGCGCCGAGCAGCACGACAGCGCCGGTCACAGCCCACCTCCCTCACGAGCCCGAACCCGGGATGATTCCCCAGTATTCCGCTCGTCTTCCACGAGCGCGAATCCGTCAGGGCGTGCGGACGGCCGCGCGCTGCTCGGGGGTGACGTCCTCCGGCAGCGGCGTGATGGGCTGCGTGACGAACTTGTACCCGACGTGCCGCACGGTGCCGATGAGCTGCTCGTGCTCCGGGCCGAGCTTGGCGCGCAGCCGGCGCACGTGCACGTCGACGGTGCGGGTGCCGCCGTAGTAGTCGTAGCCCCAGACCTCCTGCAGCAGCTGGGCGCGGGTGAAGACCCGGCCCGGGTGCTGGGCGAGGTACTTGAGGAGCTCGAACTCCTTGAAGGTCAGGTCGAGCACGCGGCCGCGCAGCCGGCAGGTGTACGTGCCCTCGTCGACGGTGAGGTCGCCGGCGCGCACGACGCCGGGCTCGCCCGCCTCCGGGGCGGCCACGGCGACGCGGCCGGTGGCCAGCCGCAGCCGGGCGTCGACCTCGGCCGGGCCGGCGCTGTCGAGCAGCACGTCGTCGACGCCCCACTCCGCGGTCAGCGCGACGAGCCCGCCCTCGGTGAGGACGGCGAAGACCGGGGCCGTGACACCCGTCGTGCGCAGCAGCCGGCACAGCGAGCGGGCCTGCACCAGGTCGCGGCGGGCGTCGACGAGCACCGCGTCGGGCGGCGTCGCGTCGTCGAGCAGGGCGGCGATCTCCAGCGGGGCGACCCGGACCGCGTGGCCCAGCAGCCCCAGCGCCGGCAGCACCTCGTTCGAGGGCGTCATCGCGTTGGTGAGGAGCAACAGCGTGGCCATGCGGGCGTACCTCCCGAACAGGGGGAAGGAGGCGCCGTTGCCTCGCGAGGTCACCAGGGTACCGACTCCGGCACACTCGTGCCTGTGGAGCACCTCACAACCGTCCGCTACTGGGCCGCGCTCAAGGAGGCAGCAGGTACGGCGGAGGACCAGGTCGACGCGACCACGCTGGCCGAGGCGCTGGCCCAGGTGCGGGCCCGCCACGACGAGCGCTTCGGGCAGGTGCTCGCCCGGTGCAGCCTGCTCGTGGACGGCGCGCAGGTGGGGCACCGCGACCACGCCGAGGTCACCCTGTCCGGTGGCGGCGAGGTCGACTGCCTGCCGCCCTTCGCCGGGGGCTGAGCGACCCGTTCTGACAGGATCCCTGCCGTGACGACAGCCGCCGCCCCCGCGCTCCGGCCGCACCTGCTGCTCAGCGCCCTCGCGTCGGCGGCCGTGTCGGCAGCCCTCATGGGGCTCGCGCACGCCGGGCGGCTGCCGCTCGAGGTCGGCGTGGGCGTCCTGCAGCTGCTGCTGGTGCTGGCGTTCCTCGCCCTCGTCGAGGCCCCCGCCGCCCTGGGCGTGTTCGTCATCGGCGCGGCGACCGCCGTCGCCGCGGACGTCACGGTGCACGTGAACGACGGCGACGCCGGTGGTCTCGCCGGGGTCACCGCGCTCGCCCTCGTCGCGTCGCTGCTGCACCAGCTGGTGCGGCGCCGCCGCACCCGGGTCACCGAGTCCTTCGGCGACACCCTGGTCGCGGTCGTCCTCGTCGCCTCCGCCGCGGCGGTGCCGGCCGCGCTGCAGCACGCCGACGGGGAGGTGGCCGTCCGCGTCGGGCTGCTCGCGGCAGGCGGCGCGCTCGTCGTCGGCCGGCTGGCGGACCTGGTGCTGCAGCGCCTCGCCGTCGCACCCGGTGCCTCGCGGGGCTGGCCCGGGCTGGTGCTGGCGCTCACCGTCGGGGCGGCGCTCGCCGTACCCGAGGCGGGCGGCCACCTGACCCACCGGGAGGCGCTGCTGGTCGGCGTCGCGTGCGCGGCCACCGCCGCGGTGTCGGACCTGTTCGTCGACCTCGCGGCGCTGGAGGTCCTCGGGTCACCGGCCGAGGAGCGCCGGCGCGGGTCGCTCCGGCCGGTCGTCGCGCTGCTGCCCTTCGCGCTGGTCGGGCCCGTGCTGCTGGCGGCGGTCCGCCTGCTCGAGCGGTCCTGAGGGTGCGCCGGCTCGTGCTCGTCCTGCTCGTCCTCGCCGCCCTGCTGGCCGCCGCCGACCGCTACCTCGTGCACCTCGCGGAGCGCACCGTCGCCGACCAGGCGCAGGCCAGCGCGGACCTGCGCACCCGCCCGACCGTGACGATCCACGGCTTCCCGTTCCTCACCCAGGCGGTGCGCGGCCGGTACGCGCGGATCGACGTGTCCGCCACGGACCTCGACCGGGGCGGGGTCCGGCTGGGGCGCCTCGACGCCACCCTGCGCGGCGTGCAGCTGTCCCTCGGCGACGCGCTCAAGGGGGTCTCGAGCATCGCGGTCGAGTCGCTCGACGCGCGCGCGGTGGTGGCGTTCGCCGACCTCGCGCACCGCAGCGGCGTCGTCGGCATGACCATCGAGCCGGAGGGCTCGGACGTCCGCGTCACCGGTCGGGTGCGGGTGCTCGGGCAGACGGTGCGGGCGAGCGCGCTGTCGCGCGTCTCCCTGCGCAACGGGCGGATCGCGGTCACGGCGCGGTCGGTGCGGGTGCTCGGGCAGACCACCCCGGGGCTGGTGAACGCGCTGGCCGGGGTGCTCGACCTCCTGGTGCCGGTGGGCCGGCTGCCGTACGGCCTCACCCTCACCGGCCTGGACGTGACGCCGCAGGGCGTCGTGCTGCGGGCGGAGTCGGGCCCGACGGTGCTGTCCGCGTCCTGAGGCCGTCACCCGTTGGTGTGGCCAGACCGGCCTCGCGGGTGCCCGAGACCTGAGGGGACGGCACGGACGCCGTCGGCACTGGGAGGAGACATGGACGTTCCCGCTGCCGGTGCGCCGGCACCCCACCACCTCGGCAGCGCCCTGACCACGGTCCGCACGGAGGTGCTGTCCGAAGCGGCCGCGAAGCTCGGGATCGGCGTCGACCAGCTGCGCGCCGAGCTGCAGGCCGGCAGCCCGCTTGCGCACATCGCCGCGCTGGCCGGCATCTCCCTGCAGCCGCCGCCTGCGCCGGTCGTGGTCCCGCAGGACCCGCCCGCCGACCGGGTCGTCGACGTCCGGCTCTAGCCGGGCGCGCGCCGGCGGATAGCGTGCGCGGTGTGGTCACCCCCGTCGTGCACAAGCACCTGTCCCCGGCCGAGGTGACCGCTGTCCGCGAGCTCCTCGACCGGGTGACCGCGGCGGACGGGACGCCCCCCATGTCCGACCACGTGATGCTGCACCTGCCGGGCGGCGGGGACACCGACGTGCGGCACGTGCTCGTGCACGCCGACGACGAGCTCGTGGGGTACGCGCACCTCGACGTCACCGACCAGGTCGAGGGCCCGTCCGGCGAGCTCGCGGTGGACCCGGCGTACCGCAGCCGTGGCATCGGCCGGGCTCTCGCCGCCGAGCTGGTCACGCTCTCGCCCGACGGCCGGCTCCGGCTGTGGGCGCACGGCGAGCACCCGGGCGCCGCAGCGATGGCGGCCGCCGGCGGGTTCCGCAGGACGCGCGTCCTCTGGCAGATGCGCCGCACCCTGGACGCGCCGCTGCCGGAGGCGAAGCTGCCCGAGGGCATCAGCGTCCGGACCTTCGTCGTCGGGCAGGACGAGCGGGCGTGGACCGAGGTGAACAACCGCGCCTTCTCCGAGCACCCCGACCAGGGTGGCTGGTCGGTCGAGGAGGTCGTGGTCCGCGAGCGGGAGCCGTGGTTCGACCCCGCCGGCTTCTTCCTCGCCGAGCGCGACGGCCGGCTCGTCGGCTTCCACTGGACCAAGGTGCACGGCGAGCACCTGCACGACCACGAGCACCCGCACGAGCTGCTCGGCGAGGTGTACGTCGTCGGGGTCGACCCGTCGGAGCAGGGCCGCGGCCTGGGTCCGGCGATGACCCTCGTGGGCCTGCACCACCTGCAGGACAAGGGACTCCCGTCGGTGATGCTCTACGTCGACGAGAAGAACACCAACGCGATCCGCGTGTACGAGCGGCTCGGCTTCACCCGGCACGCGACGGACGTCTGCTTCTCACGCCCCTGAGCGGCGCCGGCCGCGGGCCGCGGCCACGAGCCCGAGCAGCGCGCCGGCCGTCGCGAGGACGAAGCACAGCGTCACGGCGCCGTCCCCGCCGAGCCCGGTCTTGTCGCTGAAGGTGGCGGCCAGGCCCACCGCGCCGCCGAGCGCCCAGCCCAGCTGCAGCAGGGTCTCCGAGCGCGCGAACGCGCTGCCGATCTGGTTCGGGTCGACCGTCGTCTGCAGCGCGGCGTCGAGCGCGTACTTGCCGAGCGAGGCTCCCAGCCCGACCGAGCCGACCGCGAGGGCGCGCAGCGCGGTGGTCCCGCCGAACGCGGCGAGCAGGCAGGCCACGGTCGGCGCGAGCAGCGCGAGCGAGGTCAGCCGGGCGGTACGACGGGCGCTCAGGCGACTGGCCAGCCCGGTGCCGAGCAGACCCCCGAGCACGGCCGCGCCGAGCACCAGGCCGACGACCGGCGCCGAGGCGTGGTGCGCCTTGAGCAGGATGGCGAGGCCGAGGGTGAGCAGCCCGCTCAGCGCGCGCAGCGAGACCGTCGCGGCCAGCGCCCGCCGTACCGGTCTGGGTGCGTCGGCGAGCAGGAAGCGCTCACCCGCCGGTGCCGCGGACCGCGCCTCGTCCACGTGCGACGGCAGCCGCAGCGACACCGCTGCCCCCACGAGGAAGACGCAGGTGGCGAGCCGCAGCACCCAGCTCGCGCCCAGGGTGTTGGCGACCGCGACCCCGAGCGCCGCCGCGACGCCCGAGCTCGCGACGCCCGCGACGTTGAGCCGCGCGTTGGACGCGACCAGCCCGAGCTCGGGCGGCCGGACGCGGACGACGGCCGCGGACTTGGCCACGCCGTACGCACGGGCGAGGACGAGGACGAGCAGCGCCTGCGGGTAGAGCGACAGCGAGCCCAGGGCGCCGGCCAGCGTCCAGGCGACGAGGCCACGACCGGCCGAGGTGAGCGCCAGCACGTAGCGCCGTCCGTGCGGGAAGCGGTCGAGCAGGGGGCCGGCGACGGGCACGAGCAGCGAGAACGGCAGCAGCGTGAGCAGCAGGTAGAGCGCGATCTTGCCGCGGGCCTCCGAGGCCGACACCTGGAAGAAGGCGGTGCTCGCGAGGGACACCGCGACGAGCGCGTCGCCGGCCGCGGACAGGGCGTGCGTCCAGACCAGGGCCGCCAGCCCCGAGCGGCCGGCGCCGTCGGCCGACGCCGCCGCGTGCAGCCGGGCCGCGACGCGGCGGGTCAGCCCCTGCTCGGGACCCGTGGGCGCGCTCACCGGACCATCTTCGTCCCTACCCCTTGCCCACCTGAGTGAACAACGCTAACTTAGCGGCGCTCACTCATCGGAGGCCGCCGTGCTCGCTCGTCTCGCCCCTGTCCTCGTCGCCCGGCGCCGGCTCGTCCTCGTCGTCGCGGCGCTGTTCCTGGCCCTCGCCGGCGGCCTCGGCGGCGGCGTCGCGCAGGAGCTGTCGGCCGGCGGGTTCGCCGACCCGGACCAGGAGTCCGAGCGCGCCGCGGCGGCGCTGCAGGACCGGTTCGGCACCGGTCCGTCGAACTTCCTCCTGCTCGTCGAGACGCCCGAGGGCGCTGACCACTACGACGCGCAGGGCAAGGCGCTGACCGCGAAGCTCGCCGCCCAGCCGGGAGTGGCCGACGCCGTGTCGTACTGGACCGCGGGCCACCCGGCGTCGATGGCGGCGACGAGCGGCGGCTACGCCGTCGTGCTCGCCCGGCTCTCCGGCAGCGAGGACCAGTCCGTCAAGACGGCCAAGGCGCTGCGCTCCTTCGACGGGACGTTCCAGGGGCTGCACGTGCGCACGGGCGGCGAGTTCGCGGTGTACGCCGAGGTCGGCGACACCATCGAGAAGGACGTCATCCGCGCCGAGTCCATCGCCATCCCGGTGACCGCGTTCATCCTCGTGCTCGTCTTCGGGTCGGCGGTGGCCGCGACGCTGCCCCTGCTCGTGGGCGTGCTGTCGATCCTCGGCACCTTCCTCGCCCTGCACCTGCTGCACGGGGTGACCGACGTGTCGGTGTACTCGGTCAACCTCGCCACCTCGATGGGGCTGGGGCTCGGCATCGACTACTCGCTGTTCCTCGTGTCGCGCTTCCGCGAGGAGACCCGCCGCGGCCAGGGCCGCACCGAGGCGATCGCGGCGACCCTCGCCACCGCCGGTCGCACCGTGCTGTTCTCGGCCATCACCGTCATGCTCAGCCTCGGGTCGCTGCTCGTCTTCCCGCTCTTCTTCCTCCGCTCCTTCGCGTACGCCGGGATCTCCGCCGTGCTGTTCGCCCTCCTGGGGGCGCTGCTCGTGCTGCCCGCGCTGCTGGCCGTCCTCGGGGACCGGGTGAACTCCCTGGACCTGCGGCGCCCGTTCCGCTGGTTCCTCGGCCTCGGTGCGCAGCCCCCGCGGGTGAAGTCGATCGACGAGGGGGCGTGGCACCGGATCGCCACCACCGTCATGAAGCGCCCCATGGGTGTGGGCACCGTCGTCGTGCTGCTGCTCGTGCTGCTCGGCCTGCCGTTCCGCTCCGTCGTGTTCAGCCTCCCCGACGACCGGGTGCTGCCGCGCGCCGCGCAGCCGCACGAGGTCGCGCAGATCATGCGGGAGCAGTTCCCGGGCCGGGAGGCGTTCGCGCTGCCCGTGGTCCTGTCGCGTCCCACCACCGGCGACTCCTACGCCGTCGCGCTGTCACAGGTGAGCGGGGTCGAGCGCGTCGACGCGGCCGGCGGCCGGTACGTCGCGGGCCACCGGGTCGCCGCCGGGCTGCCCGGCTTCCGCGCCGGAGGGACCGAGCGGCTGTCCGTCGTACCGGCGCTGGAGTCGTACGGGCCGGCCGGCGAGGCGCTCGTGAAGCGGCTGCGGGCGGTACCTGCCCCCAGCGACGTGCTCGTGGGCGGTCAGGCGGCGCAGCTCACCGACACGAAGCGGGCGCTCGGCGCGACGATGCCGCTGGCGCTGCTCATCCTGCTGACCGCGACGTTCGTGCTGCTGTTCCTGTTCACCGGCTCCGTGGTGATCCCGGTGAAGGCCATCCTCATGAACGTGCTCTCGCTGTCGGCCACCTTCGGCCTCATGGTCTGGGTGTTCCAGGAGGGGCACCTCGCGTCGCTCATCGGCGACCCCATCATCACCGGCACCATCGACACGACGATGCCCATCCTCATGTTCTGCATCCTGTTCGGGCTCTCGATGGACTACGAGGTGTTCCTGCTGTCGCGCATCAAGGAGGAGTACGACACGGTGCGCGACAACACCCGGGCCGTCGCGGTCGGGCTGGAGCGCACCGGCTCGATCGTCACCGCCGCAGCGCTGCTGCTGGCGCTGGTGTTCTTCGCCTTCGTCACCAGCGGCATCAGCTTCATCAAGCTGCTCGGCCTCGGCACCGGGCTGGCCGTGCTCGTCGACGCGACACTGATCCGCGGCGCGCTGGTGCCGGCGTTCATGCGCCTCATGGGCCACCGCAACTGGTGGGCCCCGCAACCGCTCAAGGCGGTGCACGCCCGCTTCGGCCTGAGCGAGCGGGACAGCGCGCAGGAGCCGGCCGGTGCCTGAGCCGAGGCGCCGGGCGCCGCGCGGTCAGGGACCCGCGCTGCACGGCGAGGTGCTGCGCGCCGCGATGGACCTGCTCCGCGAGACCGGCGACGAGGCGTCGGTGTCGCTGCGCGCGGTCGCGCAGCGGGTGGGGGTCAGCGTGCCCGCCATCTACCTGCACTTCGCCGACAAGGCGGCGCTGCTCGACGCCGTCTGCGGCGAGGTGTTCGAGGCGCTGCACGTGACGATGAAGGAGGCCTCCGCGGGCGCGCCGGACCCGTTCCAGGCACTGCGGCGGCAGGGGATCGCCTACGTCCGCTTCGCCCTCGACAACCCCGAGCACTACCGCATCGTGATGATGCGCAGCAACGCCGAGCACGACCCCAACGAGGAGATCGCGAGCGGCGCCTTCGCCCACCTGCTCGAGTCCGTCGTCGCCTGCGAGGCCCTGGGGGTCCTCGAGGGGGACCCCGTCGAGCTCGGCCTCCGGCTCTGGGCGGGAGCGCACGGGCTGGCCGCGCTGCTCATCGCCAAGCCGAGCTTCCCCTGGCCCCCCGTCGAGGAGCTCGTCGAGCGCACCATCCACGCCGTCGGGCTGGGGCTGGCCGCCGCGTCGCGGCTGCCCGAGCCGCTGCCGGCCGAGGAGGTCGTGAGCCGGCTGGACCGGCTGCGGTCAGAGGGCTAGCCGGGCCTGCGCCAGCTCGGCCGCACGGGGAGCCTGCTTGCGCTCGTACCGGGCCAGGGCGTCCTCGAGCAGCACCTTCGCGGCGCGGTGGTTGCCGAGCAGCTTCTGCACCTCGGCCGCGTCGACCAGGACGTCCCCCTGCGAGGCGAGCTCGTCGGTTGCCACGACGAGCTGGACCGCGTGCGAGGACAGCGCGAGGGCCTCCTCCGCGTTGCGCCGCACCGCTTCGAGCTTGGCCTGCACGCAGCGCCAGCGGACCTGGCTGATGACGTCGCCCACCCCCGCGAGGCGCCGTGACAGCGCCACGGCGGCCGCCGCACCGGGCTGGTCCTCGCTGCGCCAGCACGCCTCCGCGAGCAGCGCGGCGAGCGTCGAGGCGAAGGCCCGGTCCCCCATCGCCTGCAGCCCGTCACAGGCGGCGCGCAGCTCGGCGGCGGCGTTCTCCGGCGCACCCGCCAGCATCTCGATCGGCCCGCTCATGAACGCCGTCGCGAGCACCGACAGCTCGCGACCCAGGTCGTGGAAGGTCTTGCGCACCTCGGCCATCAGCACCCTGGCCGACACCGTGTCCCCTTGCAGCGCAAGGGTTCCCGCCAGCCGACCCTTGATGCTCGCCTCGTGCCAGGGGCTGCCGCCGGGCTCGGCGAGCATCTCCTCCAGCCGGCGCCGGGTCTCCGTCAGCGGCATCGGGCCGTGGAACATGCTGCCGACCTGCAGGCTCTGCGCGAGCTCCACGAGCCGCCGCTCGCCGGCGCGCTGCCCGTGGTGCACCGCCTTCTCCAGCGGGGCCGCCATCGCCGCCCACCGCACGCGGTACTGCAGGGCGGAGGCCTGCAGCTGGTAGGCCAGCGACAGGCCCCGGTCGTCGGCGGCGACCTCCAGCGCGGGGAGCACCTCGGCGAGCAGCCCGGGCAGCTCGGCGTACGCCTGCTCCGGCTCGGTGGACCGGAGCAGGTCGACGCGGGCGAGCCGAGCGTGCGCCCCCGACTCGGTGAGGCCCAGCTCCTCGCTGCGCGCCACGGCCTCCCGGAGGATCTCGTCGGCCCGCGCGAGCTCGCCGGTGAGCTGGAGGCCGCGCGCGAGCTCGCTGAGCAGGCTGACCCGCCGGGGGCTCGCCGACGGGAGCAACGCGATGGCCCGGGTGAGCAGGTCGCAGGCGGCGACGAGGTCACCGGACAGCGAGCGCAGCCCGGCCGCCGCCAGCCGGGAGGCGGCCTGCTCGGCGAGACCGGTGCTGCGCTCGGGGTCCGACTGGCGCAGCAGCAGCGCCGCCTGCTCGAGGTGGAAGCCCGCCGCCGCAGCGGCGCCACGTGCCGCGAGGACCAGCCCCCTCACCTGGTGCAGGTCGGCCCGCTCGTCGCGCGCGATGCCGGCGACGGTGACCTCGCGGACGAGGTCGCTGGCGATCGTCCAGCGCTGCCCCTCCACGGCGAGCAGGTCGCGGCGGGCCAGCGCCGCGAGCTGCGGCTCCACCTCGATGCCCTCGCACAGCGGCACCAGGTCCTCGACGGTGCCCGACGAGCCGATGACGGCGGCCCGCTCCAGCACCTGCCGGGCCGCCAGCGGCAGCCGGTCGAGGCGGGAGGTCAGCACCGCCGCGACCGTCGGCGCCACCGCGCGGTCGCTGATGTCGGCGCCCTCGCGCCGGGCCTGGGCGAGCTGCTCGATGAACAACGGGTTCCCCCCCGCCGCCGCGTGCACCAGGTCGGCGCCGACCTCGTCGTCGGGCAGCAGCGCCTTGGCCAGCGCCCGCGCCTGGTCCTCGGGCAGCGGACGGAGGGTCATCCCGACGACGTGCCGCAGGCTCTTGCCCCAGCCCTGCCGGTGCTCCAGCAGCTCGGGCCGGGCCGTCACGACGATCGCCACCGGGGTCTGGTCGAGCCGGTGCGCCACGGCGGGGACCACGTCGAGGAGCGGTCCGGCGGCCGCGTGCAGGTCCTCCAGCACGACGATGAGCGGCTCGTCCTCCGCCACCGCCACCAGGACCCGGGCGAGCGCGAGCGCGACGTCGACGGGGGACACCGGCGTGTCGCCCTCCCCGAGCAGCGAGGACAGCACGTGCCAGACGCCGGCCAGGTCGGGGCGGTCGCGCTCGAGCGCGGCGACGCCCGCGCTGCCCGGCAGGCCGGTGAGGTCGGTGAGCAGCTCCCCGAGCGCCGACCAGGTGCTCCCCTCGCCGTACGCGCGGCAGGTGCCCCGCACGACCCGCGCACCCACCCGCCCGGCGAGGGCCTCCTCGACGAGGCGCGACTTCCCGGTGCCGGCCTCGCCGAACACCGTGATGAGCTGGACGATGCCGGTCTGCGCCGTCCGGTTGAGCGCCGCCCCGATCATGAGCAGCTCGGAGTCGCGCCCGACGAACGGCCCGCGCGGCCCGGCAGGCGCCGGTGCGGCCAGCTGCAGCAGCGGGACGACGCGCACGTCGCCCTCGCGACCGCGCAGCTGCAGCTCCCGCGGGGGGCCGGTGCGGGCCACGTCCTGCAGCAGGCTTGCCGTGGCCGGCCCGAGGAGCGTCTCGCCCGGCGCGGCCTCCTGCTGCAGCCGGGCGGCGATGACCACCGCGTCGCCCACCGCCAGCTCCTCCTCGGAGCCGGCCTCCCCGGTGAGCACCTCACCGGTGTTGATCCCCACCGACACCGTCACGTCGCCCTCGAGCTCGCGGACGGCCGAGTGCAGCTCCAGGGCCGCGGCGGCCGCCCGCCGGGCGTCGTCGTCGCGCGCCGCGGGTACGCCGAACACCGCCATGACGGCGTCACCCGCGTGCCGCTCGACGGTCCCGCCGTACCGCTCGAGGACCTCCCGCAGGAGGTCGTAGAAGGCGTTGGTGGCACGCACGCCGAGCTCGACGTCGTCGTACGGTCCCGTGCTCACCGCGTCGGCGAACAGGACGGTCACCATCTTGCGCACGCCGGCACGTGCGCTGCCCAGCACCGTCCCGCAGCGACCGCAGAACCGCGCGCCGGCGCGGTTCCCCGCACCGCACCGGTGGCAGCCGACCACGAATGACCCCCCATACCTACGACGCCAGGAAGGCTAAGGCGGCGTACTCTCCGCGACTAGGGACAGGCCGCGCGTCACAGCGCGTATCGGTGCGGGACGGTCCAGGGGGACTCATGGGACGGCTTCCGACTCAGCCGCAGATCGTGGCTGCGCTGCGCCAGGTCGAGCTCTTCTCCGCCATCGACGACGGCGTGCTCATGCAGATCGCCGCCGTGGCGCGCCCGCGCGACTACGACCGCGGCGAGCTGCTCTTCGTCGAGGGCGAGCAGGGCGACGCGCTGCTGGTCCTGGTGACCGGGTCCGTCACGGTGTTCCGCACCTCGGCCGACGGCGAGCGCGCGGCGCTGACCGTGCTCGAGCCCCCGGAGGTGCTCGGCGAGATCGCGCTCCTCGACGGCGCGCCGCGGTCGGCCTCCGTGGAGGCGACCGAGCCGACGACCGTCCTGGCGCTGTCGCGGGCCGAGTTCTTCTCCCTGCTGCGCAGCCAGCCGACCGTTCTCGAGCCGCTCATGCGCCAGCTCGGCCAGATGGTGCGCCGGCTCACCGAGCAGGCCGCCGACCACGTGTTCCTCGACCTCGCCGGGCGGGTGGCGAAGTCGCTGCTCCGCCTTGCCAACGGCGGGTCGCCTCCCGTCGTGGCCATCACGCAGAGCCGGCTGGCGGAGATGAGCGGCGGCACGCGGCAGAGCGTCAACCAGGTGCTGGGCGGCTTCGCGCAGCGCGGGCTCGTCCACCTCGAGGGCCGGCGCGTTCTGCTCACCGACGTCCCGGGGCTGCGCCGCCGCGCCCACCTGCCCCCCGACCCGGCGGTCCGCCCCGGCGTCCCGGTGCGCCGCTAGCCGGTACGGCGGGCGGCGCGCTCCCCGAGCAGCCCGAAGGTGGCCGCGAGGGCGCCCCAGAGCAGCGCGGTGGTGGCCAGCGAGAGCAGCCGGAAGTCCCAGATGAGGTGCACCGGGACCTCGATGGGGTCGGTGTTGTCGGGCAGCACGAAGGTGAGCGCCACGGTGGCCACGAGCACGCCCCCGACCGCCAGCTGGCGGGCTGACGCGCGCGCCCCCCGGTCGGCGAGCCCGCGGCTGACGAGCGCGGCGAGGCAGGCGCCCACGAGGCCGATGACGAGCGTGACGGTCCACAGGTGCGCGCGGCTGTCGATCGTCGCCGCGTCGCCGACCCCCGGCGGGTTGGACGGGTAACGCAGGAACGGCACGAGGGAGACCCCGAAGAAGGCCGCGGCGCCGAGCCGCACGGCGCTGAGCCACGGGTCGGCCGGTTCCTCGCGGTGCAGCAGCGCGTGCACGACCGCGTAGAGGACGCCGAAGGCCAGGCCCACCACCAGGGTGGCGACGAGGAACCCGACGTGCTGGGTGTTCCGGCTGAAGGTCTCGACGGTGTGCTCACCGGCGGCAGCGGCACGAGCGGCCTCGAGGTCGACGGCGCGGTCCATGAGCGGCTCGGCGACGAGGAAGCCGAAGGCTCCCGCGAGCAGCCCACCGACCGCCCCGGCCAGCAGGCCGCGGCGGAGGGCGTTGAGCACTAGTGGCAGGGAGCGCCGAGGAGGTGCCGCCCGTCGTGGGCGAGCTCGTGCAGGTAGTTCATCGTCGCCGCGGTCTTGCCCATGACCGGGGAGAGCAGCTGCCCCTGGTCGAGGAACACGGCGTACAGGGCGATGAGGGCGAGGACGACCGCCCCGAGCGTGACGGTCGCGGCGACGGCCTGGCCGTAGGCGGGGCGGGCGGCGACCTTGGTCTGCGTGTTCACGTGTGCCTCCATCGGGGTTTCCACGCCCCGTTCGTGGCTGGCTGCAGTTCCTGACTCGAGCGGTGAGCTCTCACAGTGGCGGGACCGTCCCGGGCTCGCACCGGGTTCCTGCATCGGACCCGCCGGACTCTACCGATCCCGCTCGCGGGCGCCAGCCCCGCGTCAGCGCGGCTCGGCCCGCAGCGGCCGTCCCGGCCGGGCGTCGAGCACGAGCTCGCCGTCGCGGATGACCGCCGTACCGGCGACGAGCAGGTGGCGCACCCCGACGGACGGCGTCGTCGGCGCGAGGTAGGTGGCCGCGTCGCTGACCGTCGCCGGGTCCAGGACCACGACGTCCGCGTCGGCACCGACGCCGAGGTGGCCCTTCCCGTGAGCCGCGGGGACGAAGTCGAGGACGCGGGCCGGCAGGTAGGAGCAGCGCCGGAACGCCTCGAGCCACGACCACGCGCCGGTCTCGCGCACCATCGTGCGCAGCGCCTTCGTGAAGGTGCCGGCGGTGCGGGGGTGGGTCGAGCCGAGGGGCAGCGGCCACTCCGTGGTGCACGGCGTGCCGTCAGGCCGGAAGACGGGCATCGCGTCGCTCGCCACCACGGTGCCGGGGAGCTCCAGCGCGCGCCGGAGCATCGCGGCGTCGGCGGGGTCGCCCTCGTCGAGGAACTCCACGATGCACGCCGTGCCGGGCGCCTCCTCGCGGACCTGGCGGAGCCGCGCCTCGTCCGCGATGCGCTCGCCGCTGGGGAGCAGCACCAGTGACGAGGGCGTGAGCCCCCAGGCGGGCAGCCGCTCCGGGGCGAGGAAGAAGGCGCCGATCCCCGTGCTGCCCGCGCCGTACGGGTAGGCCTCGACGGTCACCCGCGCGCCCTCGGCCTGCGCCCGGGCGAGGGTCGCGAGGACGCGGTCGACGTGCCGGCGCGACGTCGAGTTCACGTGGCAGTGGTGCATGTGCGCGCCCGTCTCCGCGGCGGCGATCACCACCTCCGACGAGCCGTCGACGGGGGTCGTCGGGTCGGCCTCCACGATCTCCCGCACGTGCGTGAAGGTCGCCACCCCGGCCTCCGCGGCGAGCCGCGCGACGTGGAGGTACTCGGCCGGCTCGCTGCGCGGGGCGTACCCCATGAGCACGCCGATGCCGAGCGCGCCGTTCGCGAGCTCGTCCCTGAGCAGGCCGAGCCAGGTGTCCCGCTCACGGGCGGTCGAGCTGCGCTGCCACTCCGGGTTCCCCAGCAGCGCCAGGCACTTCCCGATGTCGGGCACCGGCTCGACGCCGGCCAGCACCTTGCCGCGGGCCTGCCCCCAGCTGGCCGAGAAGCCGTAGTGCAGCGGCCGCCCCTCGGCCGCGGCGTCGCGGTACGCCTGGTCGACCGGCATGAGGCCCGACTCCAGGTCGAGGGCGGTCGTGACCCCGTCGAAGGCCTGCAGCCGCTGCCCCGCGATCGAGTGCACGTGGCTGTGCAGGTCGACGAAGCCGGGGCCGACGACCAGGCCGCTGACGTCGACGGCGGCGTCACCGACCAGGCCGGGTCCGACGGCCGCCACCTTCCCGTCGCGAACCAGCAGGTCGGTCACCTCGTCCAGCCCCGAGCCGGGGTCGACGACGCGCCCGCCGCGCAGCACGAGCGACGTCACAGCAGCTCCTGCACGATCCCGGCCAGCAGCCGCGCCCTCGGTTCAAGCTCCGAGGCGAGCACGTGCTCGCCCTCGGCGTGCGCCCCGTCCCCGACCGCGCCGAGACCGTCCAGGGTGGGCACGCCCGCCCCCGCGGTGAAGTTGCCGTCGGAGCCGCCACCCACCGAGACCCCTTGCAGCGCAGGCATTCCGAGCCGTACGGCGACCTGCTGGGCGAGCGCGAAGAGCTCCGCCGAGGACGAGGCGTCGAGGGGCGGCCGGTTCACGCCACCGGTCAGCTCCGTCCCCGCCCCGGGTACGGCGGCAGCGACCGCCTCGAGCAGCCGACGCAGTCCCGCGTCGACCCTCGGCAGCTCCGAGGGCACGGCCGCCCGGACGTCGACCGCCACCTGCGCCTGCGCCGGCACGGTGTTGGTCGTCGTACCGGCTCCGGCGAGGGTGGGGGTGACCGTCGTGCCGAGGGCCGGGTCGCCGAGCGCGGCGATGCCGAGCACCGCGTGCGCCAGGGCCACCGCGGCGTTGACGCCCTTCTCCGGCTCGAGGCCGGCGTGCGCCGCCCGTCCGGTGATGGCGAGCTGGTAGAGCGCGATCCCCTTGCGCGCGGTCTTGAGGGCGCCGGCCGCGGAGGGCTCGCAGACCAGCGCCGCCCGGCAGCCCCGCGCCGAGTCGACGACGAGGTCCGCGGACGTGGGGGAGCCCAGCTCCTCGTCGACCGTGAGCAGCAGGGAGGCGCCGTCGAGGGACGGCAGCAGGGACAGCGCCTCGACCGCCTGCACCACGCCGGCCTTCATGTCGAAGACGCCCGGGCCGGTGACGACGTCGCCGTCGACCGAGAACGGCCAGCGCGCGAGGGTTCCGGTCGGCCAGACGGTGTCGAGGTGGCCGAGCAGCAGCACGCGCGGTGTGCCCCAGGTCCACCGCAGGTGGGTCCGGCCCCCGAGCTCGATCCGCTCGGGCTCGGCGCCGAGGCGGGTGCGCACCAGCTCCGCGGCGAGCTCGCCGCACCGCCGGGTCGCCTCGGCGTCGGTCGAGGGCGACTCGCAGGAGACGAGCTCGCCGAGGGCCTGCAGCATCGCGTCCGTCATGCCCGCGTCCGCAGCTGCAGCCAGGTCACCAGTCGCACGTCGGGGTCCTCCAGGTCGAGGCCGAACAGCTCGCGCACCCTGCGCATGCGGTAGCGGAAGGTGTTGGCGTGCACGCTCACCGCCTCGGCGGCGAGCGGCACGTCGGCGTTGGCCGCGAGGTACGCGCGCACGCTCTGCGCGTACGGCGTGCCGTGCTCGGCGTCGTGCGCGAGCAGCGCCTCGAGCTCGGGCAGCCGCAGGTGCGGTGACGCCGCGAGGTGCGCCCGCAGGTCCAGCAGCACCACCTGGGGGAGCAGGTCCTCGATCGCGGCCACCGATCCCGGCTCGACGAGCCGCAGGACCGCGTCGACGTCGGCGCGCGAGCGCATCACCTGGGAGAGCCCGGGCACGGTCGCCCCGACGGCGCCGGTGAGCTCGAGGTGCCGCGCGGTCCGGGTCCGCTCGACCACGGCCGCGGCCAGCTGCAGCAGGCGCTGCCGGGGCAGCCCCGCGACCGGCAGCAGCACGTACAGGGTGCGGGCCTGCACGAGGACGCTCGCGTTCGGCGAGACCGCGCTGCACTGCACGTGCGCGAGGTCGGCCAGCGCGTCCGCCTCCAGCTCGTCCGCGGCCTCGTCCGGCAGCGCGAAGCCCAGCACCGTGACCGTCGCCAGGGGGTCGATGCCGAGCCGGGCCGCCACCAGGTCCGGTGCCGACCGGCCGTCGAGGAGACCGCGCAGCAGCTCGCCCCGCGCACGGCGCTCGACGTCGTTCCCGGCGCGGGCACGCAGCAGGTGCACCGCCGCCAGCCGGGAGGCGTCGAGCAGCGCCTGCTCCGCCTCGGCGCCCAGGGGCTGGCCCTCCACGACCCAGAGCGAGCCCAGCAGCTCCGCACCGGACCGCACGGCCACCGCCATCCGCGGCAGGACCGCACCGGACGCGGGGAAGCGCACCACGCCCGGCGCGCGCTGCAGCGCCCGGTAGAGGCTGTCGTTGCCCGCGAGGTCGGGCACCTGACGGCCGAGGATCCCCTGGGTGCGGGCCTCGTCGATCGGCTGGTCGGGCAGCGAGGAGTAGGCGAGCACCCGCCGTCGCGGGTCCTCGATCGCGACCGCGCCGCCCACCATCGCCGCGACGGCGTTGGCGAGCGCGAACAGGTCGCTGCTGCGCGCGCCGCTGGCGGCAGCGGTGCCGAGGAGCTGGAGCAGGTGGTTCCAGGGCAGCTCGGCGTCGGCCACGAGCACCGCGTGGTCGCGCGTGCGCCAGGCCGCGCGCTCGCTCTCGGGGAGCTTGAGGACCACCCCGGCGGCCCGGACCGGCCGGTCCAGCAGGCACCCGGGCTCGGTGACCACGAGCAGCGCGGTGGGCAGGTCGGGGGGCAGGTCGCCCGGTCCGACGAGCACGACCTCGGAGACCTCCGCGTCGAGGCCGACCTCGCCGGTGAGCGCCTCGACCGCGGGGGACAGCGCCTCCAGCAGCGAGCGCAGCGCGGGCATGCACGACAGTCTGCCTCCCCCGCCGGGCGCTCCCCTCGTCGCACTGCACGACGAAAGCCCGATCCGTTGTTCACCCAGGACGATGAGGTGCCGCGCACGTGTGACGACAGTGGGTGCATGACTCTGGCGACGCCTGCGACCTCCGCAGCCGAGGTCGCGGCACGGACCGCCCTGCGCAGCGGCGTGCAGCTCCGCGAGCTGGACACGCCGTACGCCACCGTGCAGGGGGCGGAGGTGCTGCGCGCCGTGTGGAGCAGCGCCGAGAGCGTCGCGCCGTCCAACCTGCTGCGCGCCGTCCAGCAGTGCGGCGGCTACGTGTTCGGCGTGTACGACGAGGACGGCGTCCTGCTGGCGGTGAGCGTCGGGCTGCTCGCGCGGGAGGGCCTGCACAGCCACATCACCGGGGTCGTCCCGACCGGGCAGCGCCGCGGGCTCGGCCTCGCGCTCAAGCAGCACCAGCGCGCCTGGGCCCTCGAGCACGGCATCACCACGATCTCCTGGACCTGCGACCCCCTGGTACGGCGGAACGTCGCCTTCAACCTGCACGCCCTGGGCGCGCGGGTGGTCGGGTACCTGCCGGACCACTACGGGCCGATGAACGACGGCGTCAACAAGGGCGACGAGTCGGACCG
>DATJGA010000191.1:0-7597 GCA_035495395.1 Mycobacteriales bacterium
CGCGGCTGGCACGTGGAGGGGCTGGCCGTCCGGCCGCAGCACCGGATGGTGGGCCACACCGGGTTCCTCTGCACCACGCGCCGCCTCGCCGACGGGGTCGAGCCCCCGCCGCGCCGCCGCCGTCCCTCCAAGGGCATGTACGGCGAGACCCTGGCCGAGACGACGGCACCCGAGGACGGGGAGCGGCTGGACCCCTCCCGGCTGCCCTGACGCCGGGTGGCACGATCTCGCCATGGCTGACGTGACCCGCCCCCGCCTCGAGGGCACCATCGCCGTCCGCGGCGGCCGGCGACTGGGCTTCGCGAGCTTCGGCTCCCCGCTCGGCCGGCCCATCGTCTGGATGCACGGCACCCCGGGCGCGCGCCGCCAGATCCCCCTGGTGGCAAGGGAAGTGGCCGACCGCGACGGGCTGCGGATCATCGGCGTCGACCGTCCCGGGATCGGCTCGTCGACGCCGTACGTCTACCCGTCCCTGAGCGACTGGGTCGGCGACCTCGAGATCCTCGCCGACACGCTCGGCATCGACCGCTTCGACGTCATCGGGCTGTCCGGCGGCGGCCCGTACACCCTCGCCGCCGGCGCCTGCCTGCCGCACCGCGTCGACAAGCTCGCGGTCATCGGGGGAGTGGCCCCGACCGTGGGCCCGGACGCGATCGGCGGCGGGGTCGTGGGCGCCCTGCGGCGCGCCGCTCCTGCCGTCCGCGTCGCGCGCGTGCCCCTCGGCCTGTCCCTGACGGTCGCGCTGCGGCTGGCGCGGCCGCTCGCGGGCCCGGCGCTCGACCTGTACCGGATCGGCCAGCCCGACGGCGACAAGCGGCTGCTCGGCCGGCCCGAGTTCAAGGCGATGTTCCTCGACGACCTGCTCAACGGCAGCCGCAAGCAGGTCACCGCGCCGCTGTCGGACTTCCTGCTGTTCACCCGCGACTGGGGGTTCCGGCTCGAGGACGTGAAGACGTCGGTGCAGTGGTGGCACGGCGACGGCGACCACATCGTGCCGCTGGCGCACGGCGAGCACTGCGTCGACCGGCTGCCGAACGCGACCCTGCACGTGATGGAGGGCGAGAGCCACCTGGGCGGGCTCGGGCTGGCGGAGGAGATCCTCCTGGGGCTGGCGAGCTGAGTCAGGCCGAGATGCGCGACGGCACCTGCGGCATGCCGACGAACTCCGGGCCGGCGACCGCCTTGCCGGCGGCGTCCGTGACGTGGATGCACTCGCCCGGGCACTCGATCGCCGAGTCGATCACGGCCGCGGCCGTCCCCTCCGGGACCTCGACCACAGCACCGTCCGCCAGCTGCAGCTCGCCGGCGGCGTCCTTCACGTAGGCCAGCCCGTCGACGTCGAACTCGAAGACGTCGGGGGCGTACTGCACGCACAGCCCGTCGCCCGTGCACAGGGCCTGGTCGACCCGCACGCGCAGCTGCTCCGTCACCCCTCCAGGGTACGACGCGGTGCGTCCCGCCCCAGAAGCGAGCGGTGCGGGCCGCGCGTACATAGGATGCGGAGCAAGCACGACCCGACATCACGACGGGGAGGTGGAGCACGTGGCTCAGACGCACGGGACCGGCTCCGAGCCGGGCGGACCTGACGACCTCATGGCGCAGGTCGGCTTCCTCGAGGAGGAGGTCGCCGTGCTCCGCCGCAAGCTCGCCGAGAGCCCTCGCCACGTGAAGGCCCTCGAGGACCGGCTCTCCGAGACGCAGGCCTCGCTCGCCCAGGCGAGCGGGCAGAACGACCGCCTCGTCAGCACCCTCAAGGAGGCGCGCGACCAGATCCTCGCCCTCAAGGAGGAGGTCGAGCGCCTCGCCCAGCCGCCGTCCGGGTACGGCGTGTACCTCAGCACGCACGAGGACGGCACCGTCGACGTCTTCACCGGCGGGCGCAAGCTGCGGGTGACCGTGTCGCCGGCCGTCGAGGCCGCCGACCTGCGCCGCGGCCAGGAGGTCATGCTCAACGAGGCCCTCAACGTCGTGCAGGCGCTCGCCTTCGAGCGGCACGGCGAGGTCGTGATGCTCAAGGAGCTGCTCGGCGACGACCGCGCGCTGGTCATCGGGCACACCGACGAGGAGAAGGTCGTCCAGCTCGCGCACTCCCTCGACGGCACGCCCCTCAAGGCCGGGGACGCGCTGCTGCTGGAGCCGCGCAGCGGCTACGTCTACGAGAAGATCCCCAAGAGCGAGGTCGAGGAGCTCGTCCTCGAGGAGGTCCCCGACATCGACTACGCCGACATCGGCGGGCTGTCGGCGCAGATCGAGGCCATCCGCGACGCGGTCGAGCTGCCGTTCCTGCACAAGGAGCTCTTCAAGGAGCACCAGCTGCGGCCGCCGAAGGGCGTGCTGCTCTACGGCCCGCCCGGGTGCGGCAAGACACTCATCGCCAAGGCCGTCGCGAACAGCCTGGCGAAGAAGGTCGCGCAGGTCACCGGCAAGCCCGAGGGCCGCGCGTTCTTCCTCAACATCAAGGGCCCCGAGCTGCTCAACAAGTACGTCGGGGAGACCGAGCGGCACATCCGGCTGATCTTCCAGCGCGCCCGGGAGAAGGCCACCGAGGGCACGCCCGTCATCGTGTTCTTCGACGAGATGGACTCCATCTTCCGCACCCGCGGCAGCGGTGTGTCGAGCGACGTGGAGACGACGATCGTCCCGCAGCTGCTGTCGGAGATCGACGGCGTGGAGACGCTCGAGAACGTCGTCGTCATCGGCGCCTCGAACCGCGAGGACATGATCGACCCGGCCATCCTGCGGCCCGGGCGGCTCGACGTGAAGATCAAGATCGAGCGTCCCGACGCGGAGGCCGCGAAGGACATCTTCAGCAAGTACCTGCACGAGGACCTGCCGCTGCACCCGGACGACCTCGCCGAGCACGGGGGCTCGCGGCCCGCGACCGTCGCCGCGATGGTGCAGGGCGTCGTCGAGCGCATCTACACCGAGGCCGAGGAGAACCGCTTCCTCGAGGTCACGTACGCCGGCGGCGACAAGGAGGTCCTGTACTTCAAGGACTTCAACTCCGGCGCCATGATCGAGAACATCGTCGCGCGGGCCAAGAAGATGGCCATCAAGGACTTCCTCGAGGTCGGCCAGAAGGGGCTGCGGATGCAGCACCTGCTCACCGCCTGCATCGACGAGTTCAAGGAGAACGAGGACCTGCCCAACACCACCAACCCCGACGACTGGGCCCGGATCTCGGGCAAGAAGGGGGAGCGCATCGTCTACATCCGCACCCTCGTCACCAGCGCCAAGGGCACGGAGACCGGCAAGTCCATCGACACCATCGCGAACACCGGTCAGTACCTGTAAGTCGTACTTTCGTCCGACTTGTGGTGTCTTTTCGGTTGCTCATGCATTGACAAACCGTCACAAAAAGGGGTTCCTGCGCACAGGGAGTGACCGGCTGGGGGGTCGGTCTGCAGTCCTCCCGTAGGGATGGGGGTCCCTGTGCGCGTCCTGCCTGTCGTCTTCAGCCGTCCTGCGAAGCACCTGGCGCCGCGCCCGCGGCGCACGGCACTGCTCGCCGCCGGAGCGCTGTTCCTGCCCGTGCTGCTCGTCGCCCTGCCGGCGGGCCCGGCGGACGCCACCATCCCGGGGTCGACCTTCAACGCCGGTGACGGGAACCTCGTCGTCGACAGCGGCGACGTGAAGGACTGGGCGAACGTCACGCCCTTCTTCTCCGGCACCGACCTGCCCACCGGCAAGAACGACGACGCGTTCGCGGGCGGCATCGACGAGGACACCGTCAACCCGACGCTGACCAAGGGCGCGATCCCCAACAGCAAGGACGACCTGGCCCGGTTCTACCTGTCCTTCGAGAAGAACAGCTCCGACCAGGAGCTGCTCTACCTGGCCTGGATCCGGAGCAAGACGAGCGGTTCCGCCGACATGGACTTCGAGCTGAACCAGGCCACCACGACGACGGCCGACGGCCTCCCCACGCGCACTCCGGGCGACCTGCTCGTCACCTACGAGTTCACGTCCACCAAGACGCCTGACATCCGCATCCAGCGCTGGAGCACGACTCCCGGCGCCGCCTGCGTCACGGCGTCCGCACCCCCCTGCTGGGCCAACCGCGTGCTGGTCACGTCCCCCAACGCCGAGGCCAAGGTGAACGACGGCAACGTCGTGACCGACCCGCGTGCCAACAACGCCCGGCTCGCGAGCCAGACCTTCGGCGAGGCGGCCCTCAACCTCACCGGTCTGCAGGTCTTCACCAGCGGCACCTGCACCCGGTTCGCCCGCGCCTTCGCCAAGTCCCGCTCGTCGCAGTCGTTCAACTCCTCGATGCAGGACCTCATCGCGCCCATCAACATCAACTTCTCCAACTGCGCGACCAAGACCTTCAACGTCACGATGAGCGCAGGCGTGCCGACCGGCCTGACGCCGTACGCCGTCTACACGATCGGCGGCACCACGACCGCGACGCCGCTCACGCAGAGCGGTACGACGACCACCTGGACCGGTACCGACGCGGCCATCACGCCGGGATCGACGCTGACCGCGCTGCACCTCGAGCTGCGCACGGCGACCGGCGCGGTCGCCTGGAGGTCGGCGAACAGCGCCGACGAGACCATCAACGGCAACGCGACCAACACCGGCGCGTTCAGCTACCGGGTGACGCTGACGCCTGCCAGCGCCGAGAACTTCGTCGGCCGGGCGCACGTGCTGACGGCGACCGTCCTCGGCAAGGGCAGCCTGAACGGCGTGCCGGCCAACCCGGCTGAGACGCCGATCGTGGGTGTCCCGGTCCGCTTCCAGACGTTCAACGGCACGCCTGCGGGCTGCGGCTCGCTGAGCCCCACCTCGGCGACGACCGACGCGTCGGGGCAGGCGCAGAGCACGCTGACCTCGACGACCGCCTGCAGCACCTCGATCCGGGCCTGGGTCGACAACGTCGGCGGCACCGCGGGTGCGTTCGACAGCACCAAGGACACCTCCGGCAGCGCCACGAAGACCTTCGTGTCGTACGGCCTGTCGGTGTCGCCCGCGAGCGCGACGAACGCGCTGGGCACCAACCACACGTTCACCATCACGCTGACCCGCAACACCGGCAGCGGCCCGGTCGGGTACGCCGGCCAGACGGTGACGTTCTCGCTGAGCAACGCGGCGGCCACCGGGGCGCACCTCGTGTCGGTCAACGGCGCGCCGGCCTCGGGCACGTCCGGCAGCTGCACCACGCAGGCGGACGGGACGTGCACCGTCGTCGCGACGGCCACGCACACCGGCACCTTCACGCTGGACGCGTCGTACGCGGCCTCCAACGACTCGGGCCAGGGCACGTTCACCGGCTCGGGCAGCAAGTCCTACGTCGACTACCGCGTCGACGTGACGCCGCCGACGGCGACGAACGAGGTGGGGGTCCCGCACACCTTCACCGTGACGCTCACCCGTGACACCGGCTCCGGCTACCTCCCGTACGCCGGGCAGCAGCTCTCACTGAGCCTCGACCCGGGTACCAGCGACGCGCACCTCACCGCGATCAACGGCACCTCGGCGAGCGGCACCACCGGCAGCTGCACCACGCAGGCGAACGGCACCTGCTCCGTGACCATCGTGGCGACGACGCCGGGCCTCGCTCGGCTGACCGCGACGTTCGGCACGACGCTGGCCTCCGGCCCGTTCACCACGAGCGACACCGGTGACAAGCAGTACAGCGCCTTCAGCCTCAGCGCCAGCCCGATCGAGGCGGTGAACGACCTCGGCCAGCCGCACACCTTCACCGTCAGCCTCACCCGCGACGACGGCACGGGAGCGACCGGTCTGGCCGGCGAGACGGTCAACCTCTCGCTCAGCATCGGCACCACCGACGGCCACTTCACGTCGATCAACGGCAGCCCGGCGTCCGGGACGACCGGGTCGTGCGTCACCCGGGCCGACGGCACGTGCGCGGTGACGATCGTGTCCTCGCTGCCCGGCACCATCGTGCTGACCGCGACGTGGGACAAGGCCCTCACCGACAGCACCGCGCACCTGACGGCCAGCGCCACCAAGCACTACCTCTCGGTGAGCGTCAGCAAGACGTCGTGCGCCGCCGGGGCGCCCGTGGGCGGCCTGCTGCGGTTCGACATCCCCTACAGCGTGCAGGGGGCCGACCTCACGCACGCGGTCATCACCGACAACCTGCCGGCCGGCCTGGCCTTCTTCAGCGCGTCGCCGGCTCCGACCACCGCTCCGGCGGTGGGCTCGACCGGGACCGTGACGTGGAACCTGGGGACCGTCCCTGACGGGACGAGCTCCGCGGTCTCCCTCGTGGTCAGCGTGCTGCAGCTCGGCACGCAGGTGAACACCGGCACCCTCACGGCGGACGGCGGCATCAGCAAGGCGTTCAGCTCCACCGTGACCGGCTCCTCCGCCGGCGAGGCCGCGAGCGGCCGCGCCTACGGCCTGACGGCGGCGCTCGGCGGCACCACCGTGCTCGACCCGAAGCCGGACACCGCGACGAAGAACCCGGACTCGCTGCTGAGCCTCGGGCTCCCGCTCGCCCTGGCGCCCGTCGCGAGCGGTGGGGTCGGCCTGCTCAACGTGGCCAACACCCCGACGCTCCTGCCCACGAGCGCCGAGGACGAGGCGGTCGCCTCGGTGGCCGACGTCAACCTCACGGTGGCCGGCGTCCCGATCACGGCCAAGGTCGTCGCGGCCCGGTCCGACAGCCTCGCGACCGGCGCCACGGCCTGGAGCTCGATGGACGGCTCCCAGGTCGTCGGCCTCAAGGTCGGCACCGGCGTGGCGCAGGACTACAGCAGCCCGACCGTCGTGCCGGTGGTGAACCTGCTGGGGGTGAAGGTCGCCGAGATCTCGGTCCTGGAGCAGGTCGACCGGAGCGGTGCGGCCCTCGGTGGCGCCGCGGGCGCCCAGCCGCAGTCCGGCCTGTTCAGCAGCGGCCTCGGGGTCAACGGCCTGCACATCAGGCTGCTCGACAGCAACGTCGAGGTCGTCGTGTCCCACGCCGACTCGCGGGCGGCGTACCCCGACGCCACCCCGTGCTCGACCACCGGCCCGTACCTGATCGGCTCGGCCTTCGTCGCCAACGAGGTGCTCGACTACCCGACGGGTCCGACCACGGTCAGCGTGGTGCCGGTGACGCTCGGCTCGGCGGGCGGCTCGCAGAGCGGCGCGACCAACGCCGCCGACCTCGCCCTGATCGGGGCGACGGCGGGCACCGGCACGGCGAGCACCGAGGGCGTGCTGAGCACGCCGCGCGTGGACTCGGACGCCGCGGTGCAGCGGCTGAACATCAAGAACGGCACCACGTCCGTGCTGTCGGCGACCCTGATCCAGTCGCACGCGTCCGTGAACGGGCTCTCGCCCACGGGTACGACGATCGCCAAGCTCGTGCTCGGCGGCCAGGACCTGTGCGTGCTGCTGGGTCTGACGAGCACCTGCACGCCACCGCCCAACACCAAGCTGCTCGACCTGAGCAAGACGCTCACGATCGTGCTCAACGAGCAGCTCACGTCCAACGGCGTGACCACCGTGAACGCGGTGCACGTCTACGTGCTCGGGGCAGGGAACCCGCTCGGCCTGCCGATCGGCTCGGACCTCATCATCTCGAGCTCCACGGCCGGCACCGGGTCCTGACGGGGGGACGGAGGGGGCGGGTCGCGGGACG
>DATJGA010000192.1:0-10592 GCA_035495395.1 Mycobacteriales bacterium
GCGGCCGACCTGCTCTCGCTGCTGCTGCTGCAGAGCCCGGGCGACGCCGGGGCGGACGTGGCGGTCGGCACCACCCAGCGCTTCGGCGTCCCGCTCGGGTACGGCGGTCCGCACGCCGGCTACATGGCGGTCCGCAGCGGTCTCGAGCGCTCCCTGCCGGGTCGGCTGGTGGGGATCAGCGTCGACGCGGCCGGCCACCCGGCGTACCGGTTGGCGCTCCAGACGCGAGAGCAGCACATCCGCCGGGAGAAGGCGACGAGCAACATCTGCACGGCGCAGGTGCTGCTGGCGGTCATCGCCGGCTTGTACGCCGTGTGGCACGGGCCGGAGGGGCTGACCGCGATCGCGCGGCGCACCCACCGGTACGCCGCGCTGCTCGCCCGGGTCGGCGGGGGACAGGGTCCGTTCTTCGACACCGTGCGGCTCGCGGTGCCCGGGCGCGCCCGGGCCGTCGCCGCTGCCGCGCTGGAGCGCGGGGTGGAGATCCGGGTCGTGGACGAGGACACCGTCTCGGTGAGCACCGACGAGACCACCACCCGGGCGCACCTCGACGCGGTGGTGGCCGCGCTCGGCCTGCCGGTGCAGGACTGGGACGCGCTCGACGCCGACACTCCCGACGCGCTCCCGGCCGACCTGCTGCGCACCCGCGACGTGCTCACCCACGAGGTGTTCCGCAGTCACCGCAGCGAGACCGCGATGCTGCGCTACCTGCGCCGGCTCGCCGACAAGGACCTGGCGCTGGACCGCAGCATGATCCCGCTCGGCTCCTGCACGATGAAGCTCAACGCCACGACCGAGATGGAGCCGATCACCTGGCCCGAGTTCGGCGCGCTGCACCCGTTCACGGCCACCGAGCACGCACGGGGCTACCGCCAGCTCGTCACCGACCTCGAGACCTGGCTGTGCGAGATCACCGGGTACGACGCCTGCTCGCTGCAGCCCAACGCCGGCTCGCAGGGCGAGCTGGCCGGCCTGCTCGCGATCCGGGAGTACCACCACGCGAACGGCGAGGCCGGCCGCGACGTCGTCCTCATCCCCGCCAGCGCGCACGGCACCAACGCCGCCAGCGCGGTGATGGCCGGCATGCGGGTCGTCGTCGTCGCCACCACCCCCACCGGGGACGTCGACGTGGACGACCTGCGCGCCAAGGTCAGCGAGCACGCGGACGACCTGGCCGCCCTGATGATCACCTACCCCTCGACGCACGGGGTGTTCGAGGCCGCGGTGACGGACATCTGCGCCCTCGTGCACGACGCCGGCGGCCAGGTCTACGTCGACGGCGCGAACCTCAACGCCCTCGTCGGGCTGGCCCAGCCGGGCCGGTTCGGCGCCGACGTCAGCCACCTCAACCTCCACAAGACGTTCTGCATCCCGCACGGCGGCGGCGGGCCCGGCGTCGGGCCGGTCGCGGCGCGCGCCCACCTCGCGCCGTACCTGCCGAACCACCCGCTCGACCCGGAGTGCGGACCCGCGACCGGGCCGGGCCCGGTGAGCGCGGCGCCGTACGGCTCGGCGGGGATCCTGCCCATCTCCTGGGCGTACGTCCGGATGATGGGTGCCGAGGGCCTGACGCGGGCGACCCAGGTCGCGGTGCTGTCGGCCAACTACGTGGCGACGCGGCTGCAGCCGTACTTCCCGGTGCTGTACACCGGCCGCGGCGGGCTCGTCGCGCACGAGTGCATCGTCGACCTGCGCCCGCTCACCAAGGAGACGGGCGTGACCGTCGACGACGTCGCGAAGCGGCTCATCGACTACGGGTTCCACGCGCCGACGATGAGCTTCCCGGTCGCGGGCACCCTCATGATCGAGCCGACGGAGAGCGAGGACCTGGCGGAGCTGGACCGCTTCTGCGAGGCCATGATCGCCATCCGGCGCGAGATCGACGAGGCGCCCGAGGTCCTGCGGGGCGCGCCGCACACCGCGGCGAGCGTGCTGGGGGAGCTGCCGTACGACCGCGAGCTCGCGGCGTTCCCGGCGGGGGTGCGGCCGGCGACGAAGTACTGGCCCCCGGTCCGGCGCATCGACGGCGCGTACGGCGACCGGAACCTCGTGTGCGCCTGCCCTCCGATGGAGGACTACGAGAGCTAGGCGACCCGGCGGATGTTCGGCGGGTGCGGCGCGACCGCGCTGCGGTCGGGGAGCAGCTCACCGGTGTCGTCGAAGACCACCACGCCGTTGCACAGCAGCGACCAGCCCTGCTCGGGGTGGCTGCTGACCACGCGGGCGGCGTCGTGGTCGCTCGCGTGGGCCTCGGGGCAGGTGGGCTGGTGCGTGCACATCGTCGTGCTCCTGGGTTGTTCGCTCGTCCTCATCCTAGGTGTGGTGCTCCATGATGTGTCGGACGTCACACCGTGGCACTGAACACCAACGAGGGTCACACGATCGAGGGAACGGCTGTGGACGGGTTTCCTGGTCGGCCGCCGGCCTGGCGTGGCCCCCTTGTCGAGGTCGACCGGCTCGAGACCCATGACCCCTCCCAGATCGTCGCCTTCCTGGACAACCTGGACCTCGGCGACCTCACTGTCAGTCACCGAGCCGACACCGCGGTCGGGCTGCTCGTCGGGGCCCGCGGCTGCGCGGAGCTGGCCGGCGTCCCCGCCCCCGGGGCGAGCCCGGTGGCGGTGCCGGAGTGCGTCGCGGTGGCGTACCGCCGTACCGACGCGGCGGCGGGGCCGGACCCGGTCGGGCCCTTCCGGGTGGGGGAGTGGCGCACCAGCTGGACCGACGCGGAGCACGCCGCCGCGGTCGAGCAGGTGCGGCAGGAGATCGCGCGCGGCAACGTCTACCAGGCGAACGTCGTCGGCCACCGCTCCGCGGAGCTGACGGGCGACGCGCGCGCGCTGGGCCGACGGGTCGCCGCGCTCAGCACCGCCCGGTACGGCGGGGTGGTCGCGGGGGAGGGGTGGCTGGTCGCCTCGGCGTCGCCGGAGCAGCTCGTGCGCGTCGAGGGCGACCGCATCACCACGGCGCCGATCAAGGGGACGTCGACCGAGCCGGAGGCGCTGCTGCGCAGCCGCAAGGACCGCGCCGAGCACGTGATGATCGTCGACCTCGAGCGCAACGACCTGGCCCGGGTGACCCGGCCGGGGAGCGTGCAGGTCGAGGAGCTCTACGCGCTGTCGGACTGGGCCGGGCTCTGGCACGCGAGCTCGCTGGTGACGGGCCGCCTCGACGCGGGGGTGCGGACCGAGGACGTGCTGCGGGCGCTGCTGCCGGGCGGCTCGGTGACCGGTGCGCCGAAGCACGCGGCGTGCGGGCTGCTGGCCGACCTCGAACCGGTCGGCCGCGGACCGGCCATGGGGGCGTTCGGGTTCGTCTGGCCCGGGGGCATGGACCTCGGCCTCACCATCCGGACCGTCGCCGCCGCGCAGGACCGCGTGCACCTGTGGGCCGGCGGCGGGATCACGTGGGGGAGCGACCCGGCGACCGAGGTCGCGGAGGCGCACGCCAAGGCTGCCCCCGTGCAGGCCGCGCTTCAGGTGCGCCCCGCGTCCTCCTGAGCCTCGGTGAGGGTGGGGGAGGCGACGCCCCAGCGGGCGCGCAGCACCGTCCAGCCGGCGCGCTCGTAGGCGTCGCAGACCTGCTCGTCGTCGTCGACGACCACGGCGACGGTGCGGTCGCGGGCGATCCGGGCCAGCAGCTCGGGCTTGGCCACCCGGGCCGGGCGCCGGTCGCGGCCGCGCCGCATCTCCAGCCGCCCCTCGGGCAGCCCGTGCCGACGCAGCCAGTCGACGGTGTCCGCGCGGCACTGCTCGGGCCGCCCGGTGACGTAGACGACCTCGCAGTCCGTGGCCGCCTCCCGGGCCAGCGCGACGCCCTCCGCCAGCGGCGGGTCGGCGGGCGCGGCGGCGAAGAAGCCGTCCCAGTCCTTCGGGCGGCTGTCGAGGAAGCGCAGCCGGTGCGCGACGTCGGCGAGCACCCCGTCGATGTCGAAGACCGCGAGCGGGCGCACCTCAGGCACCGCCGCCGAGGGCGCGCTGGGCCACCTCGTCGACGTCGGACAGCGCGAGCCGCAACCCCTCGATCTCGGTCGTGAGGGCGGTCAGGCTCTCCGGGGTCCCGTCGACGTCGCCGAGCGTCGCGGACCGCGCCCGGACCTCGGCGACCCGGGCGACGAGACCCTCCAGGCCGAGCGCCGAGGACTGCAGCCGGCCCTCGAGGTCGGCCTGGGCCCGGCGCAGCCGGTCGCGGACGGCGACGCGGTCGGCGACCGCGGCGGCGGAGCGCTGGGCGCTGTCGTCGCCACGCGCGGCGTCGGCGACCGCGCGCAGCCGGGCCGCCTCGGCGTCCAGCCCCGGCGCGTCGCTGCGGGCCAGCGCCTGGCCGACGGTCACCACGTGGCCGGCGAGCCGGCGCATGGAGGTCAGCACGTCCTCGGCCTCCTCGGCGGCCCGCGCGGTCGCCGTCTCGGCGGGAGTCGTGCCGCGGGAGCGCGCCATGTCGTCCAGCGCCCGTACGGCGGACTCGCCGCGGCGCAGCCAGAGCGCGGCGGGGCTGCCGGGGTGCGGGCGCGGCGGCTCCGCGGGCCCGTCGTCGCCGGGGCCGACCAGGCTGCCGACAGCCGCCTTCACGCCGTACACGACGGCGCCCACGGCCACGGCCGCCGCGACGGGGGTGCCGACCGCCCAGGCGAGGCCGCCCACGACGCCGGCGACGAGCGGCCCCCAGGGGTCGCGCAGCTCCTCGGTCAGCCGTCCCACGGCGCTCAGAAGTTCGACAGGACGGCGGTGAAGACCTTGTCGATGGTCGCCGGGTCCGACGCGTCGTAGGCGGCGCCGCGGGCCGCCTCGGCGATGGCGCGCAGCGTCGGCAGGTCGGCGTCGGTGCCGTAGCCGATGGGGAAGAAGCGCACGGACAGGGCGGTGTTCTCGGGGGAGAGCTCGTGCTCGAGCCCGGCGAGGTCGCTGTCAGGGGTGTACTCGTTCTTGCCGTCGGTGAGCAGCACGACGGCGCTGATGCGGTCGCTCGTGACGCCGCCGGACATGACCTGGAAGGCCTTGCGCGCCGTCGCGTAGAGGGCGGTGCCGCCCTCGGGCTCCAAGGCGCTGATCTCCTTGCGCAGCAGGGGTTTTCCGCTCGCAATCGGCGTGAAGGGCACGAGCTGGCGGTAGGGGTCGCGCGCCCCGTTCAGGGGCGTCGAGAAGGCCCAGAGGGCGACGTCGTCACGCGCGCTGAACTGGTCGAGGGCCTTGAGCGCGGCCGCCTTGGCGAGCTCGAGCTTGGTGTCCGCGCCGGCGCTCTCGCCCATGGAGCCGGACACGTCGATGACGAGCAGCACCTTCGCCGGCTTGCGCTGCTGCGCCCAGAGCGCCTGCACCTGGGCGAGCACGTTCGGCGCCGGCGGCCGCAGCACCAGCTTCGGCTCCTGGGGGAGCAGCCCGTTCGCCGGCGAGACCGCCGAGCCCGGCTTGCCGTCGTACCGGCGGAAGGCGGCCTGCGTGAAGCGCTTCTGCGCGCCGTCGCTGCGGACGTACGACAGGAACGCGGCAGCGGCCTCCTGCACCGTGTCGTCCACCCACGGCGCCTTGAGGACGACGTAGGGGGAGTCCGACAGGAGCGTCCCCTCCTTGGGGTAGATCGCGACGAGGGGGATCCGCGGCTTGCGGTGCTGGCCGAGCGTCGCCGGGTCGCCGGTGGGGTTGCCCTGGTTGTAGTCCCAGACCGACTTCTCCTCGACCGCCACCGCGCTGATGTAGCGCAGGCCCTCGCCGCGGTCGTCGGCCTGCTGCAGGTTCGACAGGAACGTCAGGGTGGTGTCGCCGTAGTGCACGACGGCCCGCTCGACGTCGCGGGCGTAGGACTGCACGGCCGGCTTGCGCAGGTCGGCGAGGGTGAGGTCGCTGGAGGTGCCGGTCGCGGCGACGTAGGTGCCGATCGTCGCGTGCAGCCCCGAGGTGGAGAAGTTGGGGTTGGTCTTGCCGAGGGTGAACGCGCCGTACGGCTGGCCGACCCCCGCCCAGCCCTTGGGGTCGCGGGCCAGGCGCAGCACGTCGCCCCAGCCGAGCGCCTTGTCCGGCCAGCCGAGGGCCGTGGCCATCGGCTTGGGCATGGCGATGACGAGCGGGCTGTTGGCGACCGAGGGCAGCGCGTCGGAGCCGACGAGGTCGGGCTTGTCGGCGGCGGTGGTCTTCTGCCGCAGCAGCTGGGTCCAGGAGCTGGCAGCGGGGGACCAGACGTCCGGGCGGGGCCCGTCCACGGCCTCGTCCCAGCCGCGGGCGAGGGCGTCCGCCGCGCCGCCGCTGGCCTTGCTCGTCACGGTGACGCTCGCGCAGCCGCCTCCCTTGACCTTGCCGTCCCAGTCCGCCGCCAGCTGCTTGAGCAGCGCCGCCTTCTCGCTGGAGGCGGTCAGGTGCACGACGGTGCAGCCCTGCTTGCTCCCGCCGGTGCGGGTCGCGCTCGGGTGGCTGTCGCCACCGCCGCCCGTGAAGGACTTCACCGCGGCGACGAGCAGGACGCCCACGACACCCGCCACCACCAGCGGCGCGCGCCTGCTCCCTGCCATCAGCTCTCCTCGTCCGGGTGAGGGCACATCCTCACACCGCGGCCACGATCTTCACACGCATGGTCGGGAGAGGGGCGCTGCGCCGTCCCCGAACACTGATCTGACATAATGCTCATTATCGGCGTTTACAGCAGGCGGTAGCCCAGCCGGGCGGCGGTGCCCGCCAGCCGGTCCGCCAGGGCGGGGTCGG
Organism: Mycobacteriales bacterium; assembly: GCA_035495395.1. Taxonomy (GTDB): domain Bacteria; phylum Actinomycetota; class Actinomycetes; order Mycobacteriales; family SCTD01; genus RYN-111. Next base: position 6,693 of record DATJGA010000192.1, read on the forward strand.
CGAGCGGCCGGGACAGCACCGGGGCGTCGGGCAGCGCGTCCGCGGCCGGCGTCCAGAGCGCCACGCACCAGCCGCCGCCGTCCATCGACGACGGGTACCAGAGGCCCTCGAGCTCGGGGAACGCCTCGCGCAGCCGTCGGGCCCAGGCCTGCGCGAGGTCGCGCCGGCCGCTGCTGATGGCCTGGCTGGCGCCGGCCCGGGTGGGCCAGACGCGGCTCAGGTCCAGCAGCCGCACCGGGCGGGTGAGTCGCAGCCCCACCAGGGAGGGGCCGCCGAGGTGCCGGTCGACGAGGCGCCGGGTCTGGAACGCCTCGGCGAGCGCGGTCTGGGCGCTGATGGCGAGGTAGGTGACCCCGTCGGCCTGGTCGGGTCGCGGTGGCGGCGGCTGCGGGTCGAAGCGGCACGAGGCCACCGGGCCGTAGTGGCGCAGCGCGTTCCACGGCACGACGTGCTCGCCGCGCGTGCGGTGCACGCGCCACAGCACGGTCTCGGTCGTCACCGCGACGAGGTCGCGCGTGCGCAGCCGCACGACGTCCCGCAGGTGCTCCGCCGAGGGCGGTGGAGGGAGCTTGGGCACCTCAGGCGAGCGCGGCCGCGGCCAGCCGGGCCACGGGTGCGGGGTCTCCCCCGGCCCGCAGCCACGCGACCGGGGTCACCGCCTCGCCGGCCAGCTCGAGCTCGCCCTGCGGGGTGGTCATGAACGCCAGCACGCCCAGGGGGTGCTCCCCCGCCGGGAGCGCGCGCACCACGGTCGGCAGGCCCGGGAGCGCGGCGTCGTCGGTGAACTGCCAGCGGGGCAGCCGTCGGCGGCCGCTGGGCAGGGCGTACAGGTCGCCCCGTCCGACCTTGTGCCGCACCCGGCCCTCGGTGACGCCGAGCAGGGCCGCCGCCTCCCCCACGGTGAGGCTGGTGGCCGCCAGGGCCGTGACGGCCGCCGCGCTGTCCCGCGCGGACGCGGCGTAGGCGCCGCGCTGCTCCGGCAGGCCGCCCGCGTCCAGCAGGGCGGCCTCCGCGGCGGGTACGGCGGTCGCGCCGGGAACCGAGAGCACCCAGCGCAGCGCCTCCTCGGTCGCGGCCGCGAGCTCGTCCTCGGTGGCCTCGATCCCGTGGTGGCGGAGCACGGTGCGGACGGTGGACATGCGCGCATCTTAGCGCGGCGCGCGCTTTCGCGCTACTGCGGCGTGACGTCGTGCACGTGGTGCGCCGGGTCGTGGACGAGGTAGCGGCCGAGGGTGAGGACGGTGAAGACCGCCCCGTCGCTGCGGTGACCGGGGCGCTCCCAGGCTCCCTCAGGGACGGCCGCGAAGGCGCCGGCGAGGGTCCGCGCCTCGGCCAGCAGCTGGCGGGCCACCACAGCCGGGTCCTGGCCGCCGTACCCGTCGGCGACCGCGGTGGCGTCCTGGTCCCAGTTCTCGAACGCCGGGCCGTCCTCGGTGAGCATCCGGTGCAGCCGGCCGGCGAAGACCCGGCACACGTCGCGGACGTGGCAGCCGTACTCCAGCGGCGACCACACGTCCGGACGCGGTCGGACCGCGGCGTCGGGTCGCTGGAGCGCCGCCACGAGCGCGTCGGCGGAGGCGAGCAGGCGCGGCCCGATCTCCTCCCGCGGCAGCGCGTGGGTGTCCGTGCCGCACTCCGGGCAGGCGCGCGACAGCACCCAGGTCCAGTCCTTGGTGTCGGGGACGAGGTCGGGGGTGGTCATGGCCGCGACGCTAACGACGACGCCCCTCCCCGCACCGCGCGGGAAGGGGCGTCGTGCGCCGGGATCCGGCCAGACTCAGCCGGTGCGGCGGTGCGACCAGCGGGTCACGCCGTACCAGGCGCCGCCCAGGGCGAGGAGCGCGAGCACCGCGACGCCGGCGGGGCCGCCGAGGCCGCGCGAGCTCGAGGCGGGGGTGGCGTCGACCGTGCCGCCGGCCGCGGGTGCGGACGGGTTGCCGGCACCGGCCTCGCCGGGGACCGGCGTACCGGGCAGCGGGAGCCCGGCGGCGGGCTTGCTCGCAGCGACGACCGGAGCCTTCCTGTCGTACGCCTTGAACAGCGTGCGGCCGGACATCTGCCGGACGATCGCCCCGTGGTTGACCAGCTTGTTGGCCGACACGTCCGTGCTCTCGACGCAGTCGTTGCCGGTGGCGATGCTCGGCCCGACGCACCCGTCGGCGAAGCCGATGAGCACCCGGCCGGTCTTGTCGATCGTCATCGCGTTGAAGTCGAGCAGGTTGCGGCACGGGTTGCTGCCGCCGGAGTTCCAGATGCAGCCGCGCTGCACCGGGTCCTTCGGGGTGGCGTCGACCGTCGTCCAGGTGCGTCCGCGGTCGTACGTCGTGGCGACGTACATGTGCCACGCCCCGCCGACGAAGGTGTCGCCGGCCTTGTTCTTGCCGAAGGAGGCGGCCTGCGTCGAGCCCGACGTGGGCGTGCCGAGGAAGGCCACCGCCGCGCGGTCGCCGTCACCCGCCACGGCCATCGCGAACTCGCTGTTGTGGCTGCCGACGGGCACGCCGACGTCGATCGAGCGGCTCCAGCTGCGGCCGTGGTCGCGCGACACGGCGACCCGCGGGTGGCCGGTGCCGTCGCTGTAGGCGAAGTAGACCGTGCCGTCGCTGCCGATGCCGACGAACGGGTCGCTCTGGCCGGCGATGCTGTCCGGGACGGTGCGCACGACCCAGGTCGTGCCGCCGTCCTGCGAGACCGCCACGCCCTGCCTGTCACCGCAGATCGCGTTGGGCAGGTAGATCGTGCCGTCGTTGGGCGCGACCTGGATGTGGCCGTGGATGCCCGAGCACTGCGTGGTCCACGTCGCCACCGGCGGGTTGAAGGTCAGGCCGCCGTCGTCGCTGCGGGCGCAGGTCGCGCCGCCGAGGAGCAGCGCCTGCCCCTGCGAGCAGTAGTAGACCGCGTGCGGGTACGCCGTGAGCGGCGTGACGTTCTCCGGGAACGGGCCGCCGCCGAAGGTCTGGTGGTCGAAGCCGTTGATGCCCGAGCCGCAGCCCTGCGCCGGGATCGCGGTGGTCGCGAAGTCGTCGTCGCTGTACGCCGAGGCGCTGCACGCGAGGTACAGCTGGCTCACGATCGTGCGCCCCGTGGTGTGGTCGGTGAAGCCGATCGGGTCGAGGCTGATCTTGTTCGACGGGTCGGTCTTGTCGTCGTTGACGAGCGTCCAGCTCGAGGTGCCGTGCTTGTCGTCGAACTTCACGACGTACTCGTGGGTGTTGGACGTGAAGAGCGTGTTGCCGGACTTCCAGTTCGCGCCGATGCTCGGCTCGCCCGCGTCGGTGGACACGCCCTTGGGCGCCGAGAACTGCCGGTAGGTCGGGGCGACCACGCCCTTCGCCTTCGGGAACGAGGCCGGCACGACGGTGTACGCGGTGACCGAGCCCGTGTACGGCGTGCCGGACGGCGGGTTCTGGAAGCTGCAGACGAGCACCGTGTAGACGCCGCCGGTGCGGTCGGTGACGTTGATGCCCTCGGAGGCCTGGCTGCCGTCGCTGCTGGCGACGAGCTTGCCGTCCGGGCCGAACAGGTGCATCGCGAGGTCGTTCGTCGCGTTGTCGCCCACGGTGTCGGTCCAGTGGATCGAGAACCGCACGAGCGTGTCGTACTTCTTGCTCAGCGTGCTCGGGAAGGTGACCTTCACCGTGTGCTGGGCGTTCAGCTCGGGGTGCGCCGGGTCGCACTGGCCCGTGGGGTCGTCGATGCCGAGCTGGCCCCAGGCCAGGCCCGCCTGGCCGTTGCCGAACGGGACGGTCCCGGACCACGACACGGCGCGCTTGCCCGGCGAGGTGGGGACCGTGAGGGACGACTGCGCGGTCGCCGCCGAGCTCGACGTGGCGAGCACGGTCGTCGCGAGCACGGCAGCCGTGCCGAGGAGGGCGAACAGGGCACGTGGGCGCGCACGGG
>DATJGA010000193.1:0-3765 GCA_035495395.1 Mycobacteriales bacterium
GGTCATCGACTGCTCCTTGCCCGTCCCGAGGTCCTTGGCGGACACGTGGACGATGCCGTTCGCGTCGATGTCGAAGGTGACCTCGATCTGCGGGACGCCCTGCGGCGCCGGCGGCAGGCCGGTCAGCTCGAACATGCCGAGCCGCTTGTTGTAGGCCGCCATCTCGCGCTCGCCCTGGTAGACCTGGATCTGCACGCTCGGCTGGTTGTCGTCGGCCGTCGTGAAGACCTCGGAGCGCTTGGTCGGGATCGTCGTGTTGCGCTCGATGAGCTTGGTCATGATGCCGCCCTTGGTCTCGATGCCGAGGGACAGCGGGGTGACGTCGAGGAGCAGGACGTCCTTGACCTCGCCCTTGAGCACGCCCGCCTGCAGCGCGGCGCCGATGGCGACGACCTCGTCGGGGTTGACGCCCTTGTTGGGCTCCTTGCCACCGGTCATCTCGCGGACCAGGTCGACGACGGCCGGCATGCGGGTCGAGCCGCCGACGAGCACGACGTGGTCGATCTGGCCGACGGTGATGCCGGCGTCCTTGATGGCGTTGTGGAACGGCGCCTTGCACCGGTCGAGCAGGTCCTGCGTCAGGCGCTGGAACTCGGCCCGCGTCATGGAGACGTCGAGGTGCAGCGGGCCGTCGGCGCCGGCCGTGATGTACGGCAGGTTGATGCTCGTCGCCTGGCTGCTGGACAGCTCGATCTTGGCCTTCTCGGCCGCCTCGCGGAGTCGCTGCATGGCCATCTTGTCCTTGGACAGGTCGATGCCGTGCGCGTTGCTGAACTGCTTGACGAGGTGGTTGACGAGCGCCTCGTCCCAGTCGTCGCCGCCGAGCTTGTTGTCGCCGCTGGTGGCCTTGACCTCGATGACGCCGTCACCGATCTCGAGCAGCGACACGTCGAAGGTGCCGCCGCCGAGGTCGAAGACGAGGATGGTCTGCTCGTGCTCGCCCTTGTCGAGGCCGTACGCGAGGGCCGCGGCCGTCGGCTCGTTGACGATGCGCAGCACGTTGAGGCCCGCGATGTCGCCGGCCTCCTTGGTGGCCTGCCGCTCGTGGTCGGAGAAGTACGCCGGCACGGTGATGACCGCGTCGGTGACCGTCTCGCCCAGGTAGGCCTCCGCGTCGCGCTTGAGCTTCTGCAGCACGAACGCGCTGATCTGCTGCGGGGTGAAGGTCTTGCCGTCGATCTCCGCGGTCCAGTCGGTGCCCATGTGGCGCTTGACCGACCGGATCGTGCGCTCGACGTTGGTCACCGCCTGCCGCTTGGCGATCTCCCCGACGAGGACCTCGCCGTTCTTCGCGAACGCGACGATGCTCGGGGTGGTGCGGGAGCCCTCGGCGTTGGCGATGACGGTGGGCTCACCGCCCTCGAGGATGCTCACGACGGAGTTGGTGGTGCCGAGGTCGATGCCGACCGCTCGTGCCATGGGTGGTGCTCCTTGACTAGGTTGAGTGACGCGGGCTCATGTTGCCCTCTGCCGGTGCCAACGGTCAAACGGACCTGAGTGTTCCCCGCTCAACTTCACTCCCCCCTTTCCGGCGATCTTCGTCGTCCTGGGGTTCGGGACGCCGTCCACCGCCCGATACGACGAAGATCGCGGGGGGTTGCGGGGCGGGGTACGGCGGGCTGGTGCTGCCCTGGTACCGGCTGGCACCATCGGGGGGTGCTCAGGGAGCTGCGCGGGACCGACGGCGAGCCGCACGCCGGGACCCGTCTGGTCGCGCTCGTCCTCGCCCTGCTGCTGGCGGCCCCGCTGACGTACGCGCTGTGGCTGGCCCTGCGGGCCGGGCTCGGCCTGGTCCTGTAGTTACTGACCAGTAGGGTTCGGGGGACCCGGTGGCGGGGATGCCCGCCGTACCCCGTTAGGCTCGCGTGCGCGCGGCGCACGCCCCCGTAGGGCCTGCCGAGAAGGAGACACGGTGGACACCCACATCCTCGTCCGGCTCGTCGTCGGGCTCAGCATCATGGGTCTCAGCCTGGCCGTCGCCGGGCGCCGGGTGCTGTTCCTCGCCAAGCTCATCACGAGCGGGCAGCCGTCGCCCGGCAGGTTCCGCCAGCTGCCGCGACGCCTGCAGGCGCAGGTCGAGGAGGTCTTCGGCCAGAAGCGGCTGCTCAAGTGGTCCGTCCCCGGCGCCGCCCACTTCATCACGTTCTGGGCGTTCGTCATCCTGACGCTGACGATCATCGAGGCGATCGGCGCGCTGTTCGACCGCAACTTCGCGATCCCGGTCATCGGCCACTGGCGCCTCGTCGGGTTCGCCGAGGACATGATCGGCACGCTGCTGCTGGTCGCGCTCGCCACCTTCGCCGTCATCCGGCGCCGGCAGGAGCCGAAGAAGATCGAGCGGGCCAGCCGGTTCTACGGCAGCCACACCGGCCCGGCCTGGCTGGTGCTTTTCATGATCTCGATGGTCGCGGTCACCCTCTTCGGGTACCGCGGGCCGCAGATCAACACCGGCGTCTTCCCGTACCAGGACCACCAGTGGTGGACGTTCACCTCGAAGCTCGTCGCGCTCGCGCTGGACCCGCTGGGCCACACCGCCAACGAGTGGATCGAGACGGTCTTCATCCTCGCCCAGGTCGCGGTGATCTTCGGCTTCCTGGTGATCGTCGTCTACAGCAAGCACCTGCACATCTTCCTGGCGCCGCTCAACGTCACCCTCAAGCGCGAGCCGGGCGGCGTCGCCCTCGGGCCGCTGCAGCCGATGATGAGCCACGGCAAGCCGCTCGACTTCGAGCAGGCCGACCCGGAGACCGACACGTTCGGCGTCGGCACGGTCGAGGACTTCGGCTGGAAGGCCGTGCTCGACATGGCCACCTGCACCGAGTGCGGCCGCTGCCAGAGCCAGTGCCCGGCGTGGAACACCGGCAAGCCGCTCAGCCCCAAGCTCCTGATCATGAACCTGCGCGACCACCTGTTCGCGAAGGCGCCGTACCTGCTGGCCAAGGACAAGGACGCCGTCCTCGCGGCCGCGCCCGCCGCCGGTGAGGGCCACGGGCACGAGGTGCCCGAGTCCGGCTACGGGCGGGTGGTCGGCTCGAACAAGGAGCAGTACGAGCGACCGCTGGTCGGTACGGCGGACCAGCTGGGCGTCATCGACCCCGACGTGCTGTGGTCGTGCACCACCTGCGGCGCGTGCGTCGAGCAGTGCCCGGTCGACATCGAGCACGTCGACCACATCCTCGACATGCGCCGGTACCAGGTGCTCATCGAGAGCGCGTTCCCGAGCGAGGCCGGCGTGATGCTGCGCAACCTCGAGAACAAGGGCAACCCCTGGGGGATGAACAACTCCAGCCGCACCGAGTGGATGGAGGGCCTGCCCTTCGAGGTGCGGGTCGTGCAGGACACCATCCCCGACGACGTGGAGTACCTGTTCTGGGTCGGCTGCGCCGGCGGCCTGGAGGACCGGTCGAGGAAGGTCACCCGGGCGTTCGCCGAGCTGCTCGACACCGCAGGGGTGCGCTTCGCCGTACTGGGGGCGATGGAGACCTGCACCGGCGACCCGGCCCGCCGGCTCGGCAACGAGTTCGTCTTCCAGATGCTGGGCCAGCAGAACGTGGAGACCCTCAACGGCGTCGGCGCGGGGCGGGAGAACGGCGTCAAGATCGTCGCGACCTGCCCGCACTGCTTCAACACGATCAGCAACGAGTACCCGCAGCTCGGCGGCGACTACGAGGTCGTGCACCACACCCAGCTGCTCGGCAAGCTCGTGGAGGAGGGGCACCTCGTGCCCGTCACGCCCGTTGACTCGAGTGTGACGTACCACGACCC
>DATJGA010000194.1:0-8391 GCA_035495395.1 Mycobacteriales bacterium
GCCCTGCGCGACGCCGCCGCCGTCCTCGACGGCCGCGCCGGCACCGCCTTCGTCCCCTGACCCCCTTGTTCCTCCGCTTGTCTACGCAACCCGCCGTGCCGAGGGCTCGTGCGCGGTGTCCAGGGCGGCGTGTTCCGTAGACAAGGCGGGGAGGGGAGGCCAGCGGTAGTGGTCCGATCGGTCAAGCGGGGTGGGGCGCACGCGCGTCGCGACGAGCTGGACGTCGGGTCGGGGCCGTCCGGCGCGCTCGGTCAGGTCGCGTCGCGCGCCGAGGGCCCACGCCTTGCGGCGCCGGGTGAGGTCGTGCCAGCCGGCGCGTACGACGGGTAGGCCGGCCTCACGCAGCCTCTCCTGCCTCATGAGCAGGGCAGGCAGAACGCCCTCGCCGTCGAACTTCATGGCGCCGTCGCCCTCGAACACGACGAGCTGCTCGCGCCAGAGGCCGTCGACCCGAGCGATCAGCTCCCCGTCGAGCCACACCTCGACCTGGGGCTCGAAGACGGGGAGGTCCTCTTCGAGGCAGGTCAGACGACCCAGAGACTCCAACGGCGACTCGGAGCGCCCGTCGGCGAACGCGAGGGCTGTGCGGGCCCGACGGACGCCCGGCCAGCCTCGATGGGCGTCCAGAACCCGTACGAGCTCCTCACGTGGCAGCCCGCTGCGCAGCGCGGCGTCCGCCGTCACGACCCCCGACCGCAGCGACTCGGTCCGGGCCAGGTCGAACACGGTCCGGGCCAGCGTCGTCGTCGCGAGGCCGTCGACAAGGGTGCGTTCCGCCTCGAGAAGAGCGTTGATGCGCCGGTGCCGGCTGCTGGACCGAATCGACGTCGTCGACCGGGCCCGGGTCAGCTGGACCTCAGTCGGCGCACGCCCCAGCAGAGGCAGACCGAGCAGCGCAGCGGCGGTTCGTCTCGCCACGCACCACTCGTCGCCCAGGGACAGGATCGCCGCGCGGGCCTCAAGCAGGTGGCGGGTCCGGCGGTCGGACCGCGCGAGCTGAGCCTCGCCGTACACGCCTGTGGCGTAGGGGGTGATCGAGCCGGCGCGCAGGGCGCGTCGCAGCGCTCCTTCTGAGGCGAGGGCCTCCAGGGCCTGCTGCCGGCTGAAGAGGCCGGCTTGGTCGGTTGCGACGGGTGGGATCTGCATCGGGGCACCCTGGCGCGGTCCCCTCAGACGCGCGGCGCTCGTCCACAGCCCGCTCACCACCTGCGCTTGTCTACGGAACAGGCCGCGTCGGGCGTTCCCACTACCCGTGCCGTACGGCGGGTTGCGTAGACAAGCGGGGCGGCGTGGGGCTGGCGGTTGGCGGCTAGCGGCGGGAGTAGTCGGGGAGCAGCTCGTGGGCGAGCTGCTCGAGGAACAGGCCGATGTCGGTGACGATGCCGATCGCCTGCGAGGACCCGCGGTCGGCGAGCTTGGTGACGGTCGCCGGGTTGATGTCGACCGACACCAGGGGGACCGAGGCCGGGAGGATGTTCCCGGTGGCGATGGAGTGCAGCATCGTCGCGACCATGATCGCGAACCCGACGCCCGGCAGCTCCGCGCGCATCGCCCGCTGGCCCTCGATGACGTCTGTGTAGACGTCGGGCAGCGGTCCGTCGTCGCGCACCGAGCCCACCAGCACGAAGGTCTTCTGCTGCTTGACCATCGCGTGCATGATCCCGCTCGTCAGCACGCCCTGCTCCACGGCGGCCGTGATCGAGCCGGCGCGGCGGATCGTGTTGATGGCCCGGATGTGGTGCTCGTGGCCGTGCTCGACGCCCTTGCCCTGCGACAGGTCGACGCCGAGCGAGGTGCCGTACAGCGCGGACTCGATGTCGTGCGTGGCGAGGGCGTTGCCGGCGAACAGCACGTCCACGTAGCCGGCGTCGACGAGGGCGGTGAACGCCGGCGCGGCACCGGTGTGCACGATCCCCGGGCCGCCGACCCAGAGCACCTTGCCGCCGTCCTCCTTGACCTCGCGCATCCGCTCGGCGATCTGCCGGACCAGCAGCGCCTGCGGCTTCTCCGAGGACACCGAGGAGGACATGAACTCGAAGGTGTCGCCGCTGCGCTCCACCGGGGGCAGCACCACCTTGATGCCGCCGGCGCCGCACACGACCTCGTCGCCCGCCCGCACGTCGCTGACCGGCACGGTGCGCACCCGGCCGTCGGTGACGACCAGGCCGCAGTCCATCTCCGGGTGCTCCACCGGCACCCACGAGCTGCCCAGCCGTACGACGGTCTCGAGGTTGGTCGTGGAGTAGAAGTCGTCGGGGAACACGCCGTCGCGCTCGCAGGGACGGGTCACGGCCTGCCCCGGGTGGACCTGGTTGACCCCGTGGGTCTGCAGCCGCATGAGCAGCCGCTGCAGCGCCTCGTCGTCCTCCGCGGAGACGAGCAGGGTCGCGTGCGACTCGTCCTCGTGGTGCTTGCCGATCTCCATCTTGTCGATGCGGTAGTCCCCGCCGTACCCGAGGACGTCGTCGAGGACGCGGGCGAGGATGCCGCTGTCCATGAGGTGCCCGTGGACCTCGACCGACTCGCTGAACTGCACAGTGCCCTCCACCTTCTCGACGACGAGCGGTCAGACGACCGCGCCGCCGTCCGGGCGGTCGTCCGGTCCAGGAGCATCGCGCATCGACCCGATGAGCACTGCAAGGCCCGCCGCGACGAGCAGCATGCCGAGGATGAGGGAGGCCGGCGTGTCGTCCAGGCCCACGCGGAACGGCACGAACAGCGCCGCGAAGCCGGTCAGCAGCAGCGCGATCGCGCCGATCGTGCGCCACCGCAGCCGGGGCAGCCGTGGCGGGGGCGGCGGCACGTAGTGGCCCTCGTCGGGCAGCGCCTCCGGCTCGAGCCAGCCGGGGAGGGCCTCTTCCGGCAGGGGCGGCACGTCCCGCCGCTCGGGCGCGGTCGGCAGCGGGCCTGCGTCGGTGTCGACGTCCTCCGAGACCGGCCAGCGCGGCACCGGGTCGCTCACGGACTCGCCGAAGCCAGCGACGATCTGCCGGAAGACGGCGTCGTCGTCCTGCTCGTGGTCGCGTCCGGGCTCCTGCGGGGCGGTCATCGTGACCATCGTCGCACGCGTCGCTCCGTTGCCGGTGCCACGCATGGGGCATAGGGTCGTGGCTCGAGGGGCCGACGGCGGAGACGGGGTGGCAGGTGTTCTACTGGGTCGTCAAGGCGATCTTGACCCCCATCCTGCGGACCCTGTTCCGGCCCTGGGTGGAGGGCGGCGAGCACATCCCCACCGAGGGCCCGGCCATCCTCGCGAGCAACCACCTGTCGTTCAGCGACTCGATCTTCCTGCCGCTCGTGGTGCCGCGGCGCATCACGTTCCTGGCCAAGGCCGACTACTTCACCGGCACCGGCATCAAGGGCAAGCTCACCAAGGGCTTCTTCGCCGGCGTCGGCCAGGTGCCCATCGACCGCAGCGGCGGTGCCGCGTCCGAGCGCGCGCTCAGCACGGGCAAGCGCATCCTCGCGGAGGGCAACCTGCTCGGGCTCTACCCCGAGGGCACCCGCAGCCCTGACGGCCGGCTGTACCGCGGCAAGACCGGCGTGGCCCGGATGGCCATCGAGGCCGGCGTCCCGGTCATCCCGGTCGCGATGATCAACACCGACGTCGTGCAGCCCACCGGCAAGGTCATCCCGCGGCTGGGCCGGGTCGGCGTCAAGGTCGGCGCCCCGCTCGACTTCAGCCGGTACGCCGGGATGGAGGGCGACCGGTTCGTGCTGCGGTCGGTGACCGACGAGATCATGTACGAGCTCATGCTGCTGTCCGGCCAGGAGTACGTCGACATGTACGCGACCAAGGCCAAGGCGGACATCGAGGACGCGCGCAAGGCCGCCCACGAGGCGCTGGTCAGCGACGCACCGGCGCCGGAGCGCCGCGCCAGCTAGGCCTCGCCGTACCCGGGGTCCTCGGGCAGGTAGTCGAGGAAGCGCACCGCGCCGGTGCGCTCGCAGAACTCCTCCAGCAGCGCGCGCTGCTCGCGGCTGCGGACCAGGTCGCCGGCCGCGAAGGCCGTCCTGACGAGCCGGATCCGCGACCAGTTCACGGTCGACGCGTCGCCGATGCGCTCGTAGAGCGTCACCGCCTCGGCGGCGTGCTCCATCGCGTCGTGGTGCTTGTCCTCGGCGCTGGCGAGGAACGACAGGGCCATCTCGTCGGCCGCCACCACCCACGGCGTGCGGGGCTCGAGCATGGCGAAGCGGGCCCGGATCGCCTCGAGCCGCCCGCCGCCGAGGAACGCGGCCAGCATCACCGCGCTGGAGGCCCACTCGCGGACGTTGCCCCGCAGGTTCTGCTCGGCGTTGCGGAGCAGCTCGTCGAACAGCTCCTGCGCCTCCTCGACCTGGCCGTCGAGGTAGCGGGCCGCGCCGAGCAGGACCAGCGAGCTGCGGACGATGGCGGGGAAGGCGGTACGGCGGGACCGCTCGAGCACGGCCTCGAGGTGCTCGGGCACCGGCAGGCCGCGCATCGTGTGCACCACGGACGCAAGCGCGACCAGGTGCGTCTCCCACTGCTGCGCCTCCTCGCCGGAGCTGGCCAGGAACGCCTCGGTGTGCGCGAGCAGCCGGTCCCAGTCGCCGTCGTACCAGGCCATGAGGGCGATCTCGGAGTCGTCGGCGCGGGTGGTGAGCGACAGCCCCCAGCCGCGCGTGGCCCGGGCGCTCTCCTCGATGAGCTCGTAGGAGCGGCGCAGCCGGCCCTCCTCCTGCATCGTCGCGGCGAGGTTGTTCGCCGCCCGCTGCAGGGCGCGCAGGTTGTGCTGCCGGCTCAGCTCCAGCGCCTCCTCCTGCTGGACGATGCCGAGCGGGTCGCCGAGGGAGTACCGCGCCGTGCCGGCGGTGACGAGGGCGTTGGCCTCGATCTCGAGCAGGCCCAGGGGGCGTGCGACGGCCATGGCGCGGTCGCTCAGCGCGATGGCCTCGGCGTACTGGTGGTTGAGCATGCGGTAGCGGCCGAGCTCGGCCAGCGCCGTCGCGGACTGCTCGCTCGCCGGCTCCTCGGCCATGAGGTCGACAGCGCGCTGCAGGTGCTGCGCGGCCAGGCCGGGCGGGCCGCCCCGGTACCACTCCGCCTGGCCGAGGATGCCCTCCGCGCGGGCCGCGCCCTGCCGGTCGCCGAGCCGCAGCAGCTTGTCGGCCGTCTCCTCGACCCGGGCCGGGCCGCCCTCGGTGTAGAAGGCGTGCGGGTCGTCGAGGAAGGCAAGGCTCGCCTCCAGGAGGGTCGCGTGCAGCGCGCCGATCTCCTCCTCGTGGCCGTACCAGAGCATCGTGGCCCGGCGCGCGTAGGCGTGCGCGGTGCCCACGGCGTGCAGGCGCAGCGCGTGCTCGGCCGCGGCGGTGAGCGCGTCGCGGGCGGGTGCGGCGTACGGCTCGAGGTCGGCTCCCAGGACGGCGGCGAGCTCGTACGCGGTGCTGCGGTGGTGCGCGCGCAGCTCGGACAGGTCGGCGCCCCGCTCGCGGGACAGCGCCTCCATCCAGTCGGCGCAGCGGCGGTGCTGGACGACCCGGACGGAGCGGGGGATGCGGCTGTAGGCGGCGTCGCGGACGAGCACGTGCCGGAAGGCGAACTCGTGCTCCCCGGCGACCGACGTCGACAGCGACTGGCGCACCACCTCGCGCCGCTCGAGGGCCTCCAGGCAGCGCAGCACCTCGTCGCGGTCGGCGTCGGCGACCGCGGCGACCGCGCCCTCCCAGAAGACCTCCCCGACGACCGCGGCGGCGGAGACCACGCTGCGCTCGGCGGCGGTGAGCAGGTCGAGCCGGCTGTCGACCACGCCCTGGACGCTGTCGGGCAGCGGGAGGTCGGCCAGGCCGCCCAGCGAGCCGCTCAGGGTGGCGCTCTCGTGCGACTCGCCGCGCTGGATGACGCCCGAGTCGGCGAGCATCCGGACGTACTCCTCGGCGTACAGCGGGTTGCCCCCGACGCGGTCGAGGAGCCGCCGCTGCAGCGGCTCGGGCAGCACGGCCTCCCCGAGCAGCCGGACGAGCACGGCGACGGTCTCCGGCTCGCCCAGCGGCGTCAGCGTGATGGTCATCGCGTCGCGCAGCCCGGCGAGCCAGTCGGAGCGGCGCTCCATGAGCTCGGTGCGGGCCGTGCACAGCACGAGCAGCGGGGTGGACGTCGCGGCCTCCACCAGCGTGCGGAGGAAGGCGAGGAAGCCGTCGTCCGCGGCGTGCAGGTCCTCGATGACGAGCACCGTGGGGGTGTCGTCCGCGAGGGCGAGCAGGAAGCGCCGCCACGCGGCGTAGCTCGCGTCGACGTCGTCGCTGGGGTCGTTGCCGGCGCCCGGCAGGCCGAGCAGGGCGGACAGCCGCTCCTTGACCTGGCTCACGACCTCCGGCGGGGTGGTGCGGGGGAGCACCCGGTCGACCGAGACGTCGAGCTTCGCGCGGGCCACCGCGCCGCTGTCGGACTCGAGGATCGACGCCTGCGTCTTCACGACCTGGCTCAGCGCCCAGTAGCTGACGCCCTCGCCGTACGGCAGGCACTGGCCGACCCGCCACCGGACGATGGTCGGGGTGGCGGGGGAGTCGATGTGGTCGAACAGCGCCCGGGTCAGCCGGCTCTTGCCGATCCCCGGCTCGCCGATGAGCGTGACGAGCTGGCCGCGGCGCTCCTGGATGACCCGCCGCACGCTGCTCACCAGCAGCGCCAGCTCGGGCTCGCGGCCGACCAGAGGCAGCACCTCGCCGGAGCGGCTCACGCTCTGCGCGAACCCCTGCGCCAGCCACACCTGCTCGGGCTCGGGGTCGCTGCCCAGGCGGACCGCCTCGTGCGGCGCGTAGAGCACCCGTGGCGCGGTCAGGCGGTAGGTCTGCCGCCCGACGAGCACGCCGCCCGGGGGCGCGGCCGCCTGCAGGTTCATGGCGCGGCTGAGGACCTCGCCGGCGACACGGGGCACGTCGGTGTCGGACGCGAAGCTGACGATGGCCTCGCCGGTGGACACCCCTGCGCGGGCGACCAGGGGGTGGCCGTCCGGGAGCACGTGCGTCGCCAGCGCGATCTGCGTCTCGATCGCAGCCTTCACGGCGCGGTCGGCGTCGTTCTCGTGAGCGGTGGGGGCGCCGTACACGGCGACGACGGCGTCGCCGATGCGCTTGGCGACCACGCCGCCGGAGTTGAGCACGGCGGTGGCCACGACCGAGAAGAAGCTGCGCTGCGCGGTCTGCAGGTCCTCCGGCTCGAGCGCCTGGGCGGTGCCGGAGAAGCCGACCAGGTCGACGGCCAGCACGCTCACCCAGCGCCGCTCCTCCTGGGGCCCGGGGAGGGTGGGGACCTGCGGGATCGTCGAGGCGAGCGCCTGGCCGCAGGCCGTGCAGAACGCCGTACCGGGCTCGGCGAGCTCCCCGCACGCCGGGCACGGCGCAGGCAGGGCTGACCCGCACTGGCCGCAGAAGCGTGCGCCTGCGGGTGCAGGTGTGGCGCACGCGAGGCAGGTCACGTCGATGTGACGGATGGTCGCAGGCGGGTGACCTGTCCGCTACCTCACGGTTGCGTCAGGTCACTGCTCCCAGCCGCGGCTGCGCTCGACCGCGCGCAGCCAGCGCGCGTGCGTGCCGTCGTCGCGGACGCCGGGCGTCGGCTCGAAGCGCCGCTCCAGCCGCCAGGTCGCCGCGAGCTCGTCGGTGCTCGACCACACGCCGGTGCCGAGCCCGGCGAGGAAGGCCGCGCCGAGCGCCGTCGTCTCCAGGACCTCCGGCCGTTGCACGGGTACGGCGAGCTGGTCGGCCTGCAGCCGGCACAGCAGGTCGTTGGCGCTGGCACCCCCGTCGACCTGAAGGCTGGGCAGGCTGACGCCGGCCTCGCTGGTCATCGCGTCGACGACGTCGCGCACCTCGAAGGCGATCGCGTCGAGCGTCGCCCGGGCCAGGTGGGCGCGGGTGGTGCCGCGCGTGATCCCGAGGACCGTGCCGCGCGCGGTGGGGTCCCAGTGCGGCGCGCCGAGCCCGGTCAGCGCCGGCACGAACACGACCCCGCCGCTGTCCGGGACGTGCCCGGCGAGCGCCTCCACCTCGGCCGCGCCGCCGATGACCTGCAGCCCGTCGCGCAGCCACTGCACCGCGGCGCCGGTGACGAACACCGCGCCCTCGAGGGCGTAGGTCAGCGTCCCGTCCGGCGCCATCCAGGCCACCGTCGTGAGCAGCCGCTCGCTCAGGCACGGGGTGCTGCCGGTGTTCACCAGCACGAACGACCCGGTGCCGTAGGTGCACTTGCTCCGCCCCGGGTCGTAGCAGCCCTGCCCGAACAGCGCAGCCTGCTGGTCGCCGGCGATCCCCGCGATCGGCAGGTCGAGCCCGAGGAACACCGACGGGTCGGTGCGGCCCACCTCGCCGTACGACGGGACGACGCGGGGGAGCGCGGCGCGGGGCACGCCGAACAGCTCGCACAGCTCG
>DATJGA010000195.1:0-3452 GCA_035495395.1 Mycobacteriales bacterium
CAGAAGCTGTCGGGCCGGCACGAGCTGGAGCAGCTGGGCGCCGTCGCCGACGAGGACGCCACCTTCCTCGACGAGCCGCTCAACGGCTGACGCGGTCGTCGCCCGCGCGGCGCTCCGCTAGGCTGTACGACGGACTCGTCCGAGCCCGGAGACCCGCATGCCTGAGAACAGGAAGCAGCAGCCACGCCTCGACCCCCGTGACCCGCTCGTGCTCGACACGCGTGAGCTGGGCCGCAGGCCGGGGTCGATGCGCGCGCTGCAGCTCTCTGCTCCCGCGCCGGCTGGTCTCGGGATCGAGGACCTGATCGGGGTGCCCGTCGGTGCCGAGCTCGCGCTGGACCTCCGGCTCGAGAGCGTCATGGACGGCGTGCTCGTCACCGGGACCGTCATGGCCCCGGTGTCCGGGGAGTGCGGCAGGTGCCTGACCGAGGTGAGCGACGAGCTCGCCGTACCGGTCCAGGAGCTGTTCCTCTACCCGGAGGCGAGCGCGGACCACGACGAGGACGACGAGCTCCCGGCGCTGGTGGGGGACCTGCTCGACCTCGGCCCGGCGCTGCGAGACGCGGTGGTGCTCGCGCTGCCGCTCACCCCGCTCTGCCGGGAGGATTGCCAAGGGCTCTGCGCCACGTGCGGGGAGCGGTTGGACGACCTCCCGGAGGACCACGCGCACGACCCGACCGACGCCCGTTGGGGAGCCCTCGCCGGGCTGCTCCAGCAGACAGACCAGGAGAAGTAATGGCCGTCCCCAAGCGCAAGATGTCGCGCAGCAACACCCGCTCGCGCCGCGCGCAGTGGAAGACGGGCGTCCCCACGCTCGTGAAGTGCGACCGCGGGCACACCACGCTGCCGCACACCGTCTGCCCCGAGTGCGGGCGCTACGACAAGCGCACCGTCATCGCGGTCTGACACGCGCCTGACGCAGTACACGCTCCTCGAGGCGGCGCTCGGCACAGCCGTGGACCCCGCGCTGCTCGAGCGCGCGCTGACCCACCGCTCCTACGCCTACGAGCACGGCGGCCTGCCCACGAACGAGCGGCTGGAGTTCCTCGGCGACGCCGTTCTCGGGCTCGTCGTGACGGACACCATCTTCGAGCGGCACCCCGACCTCCCCGAGGGAGCGCTGGCCAAGCTGCGGGCGTCCGTCGTCAGCACCCGGGCCCTCGCCGGGGTCGCCCGCGACCTGGGGCTGGGGAAGTGGCTGCGGCTGGGCAAGGGCGAGGAGGTCACCGGCGGTCGCGACAAGCCGAGCATCCTCGCCGACACGATGGAGGCCGTCATCGGCGCCGTCTACCTGGAGCGCGGCCTCGAGGGGGCGACCCGGCTCGTGCGCTCCCTGTTCGACCCGCTCATGGCCGCGGCCGCCGCGGACGGCGCCGCGCAGGACTGGAAGACCGCGCTGCAGGAGCTCACCGCCGCCCGGGGCCTCGGGGTCCCGGAGTACGTCATCGCCGAGAGCGGCCCCGACCACGCCAAGGCCTTCGTGGCCACCGCCGTGGTCGCCGGCAACCCCTGCGGGGAGGGCGCCGGCACGAGCAAGAAGGAGGCCGAGCAGCAGGCCGCCGAGGGGGCGTACCGACAGCTCTCCGCCGGGCACTAGTGCCCGAGCTGCCCGAGGTCGAGGTCGTCCGCCGCGGACTGGAGCGCGGCGTCGTCGGGCGCCGGGTCGCCACCGTCGAGGTCGCCCACCCCCGGGCCGTGCGACGGCACCTGGCCGGGGGCGCCGACTTCAGCGCGCGACTGGTGGGGCGCCGGGTCACCGAGGCCGCCCGCCGCGGCAAGTACCTCTGGCTCGCGCTCGACCAGGGGGAGGCCCTCACCGGGCACCTCGGCATGAGCGGCCAGCTGCTCGTCGTACCGGCCAGCAAGCCGGTCGAGCCGCACCTGCGGGTGCGTGTGCGCTTCCGCGACCGCGGTCGCGAGCTGCGCTTCGTCGACCAGCGGACCTTCGGCGGCCTGTTCCTCGACCAGCTCGTGGAGGTCGACGGCTCCGTCGTGCCTGCCTCGGTCCGGCACATCGCCCGCGACCCGCTCGACCCGCGCTTCGACGACGACGAGTTCGTACGGCGGGTCCGCGCCCGCACGACCGGCGTGAAGCGGGCGCTGCTCGACCAGACCCTCGTCAGCGGCATCGGCAACATCTACGCGGACGAGGCGCTGTGGCGGGCCCGGCTGCACGGGGGCCGCCCGACGGAGGAGCTCACCCGCCCGAAGGCGCGCGAGCTGCTGAAGCACGCCCGCGAGGTGCTGCAGGAGTCGCTCGCCGAGGGCGGGACGAGCTTCGACGCGCTGTACGTCTCCACCGAGGGGGTCAGCGGCCTGTTCGCCCGCTCGCTGCACGCGTACGGCCGCGAGGGCGAGCCGTGCGACCGGTGCGGCACCCCGTTGCGGCGGGAGCCGTGGATGAACCGCTCGTCGTACTCGTGCCCCCGCTGCCAGCCGCGCCCCCGGCAGCCGCGATGACCGTCCGGATGACCGCCTTCGTGAAGGGCCGGGTGCAGGGCGTCGGGTTCCGCTGGTGGACGCGGGCCCGCGCTCTCGAGCTCGGGCTGAGCGGCTCGGCGACGAACCTGCAGGACGGCCGCGTCGAGGTCGTCGCGGAGGGCCCGGAGGAGGCCTGCCGCGCGCTGCTCGCGCTGCTCCCCGGGGGCCCCGGACGGGTCGAGTTCGTGACCGAGCGGTGGGGTCCCGCCCGCGGCGCGGAGGGGTTTCACGAGCGCTGAGCGCCCGTTTCACCCGATGTGCGTGAACGGCTCCGCTTCGTGACCTGATCGTGACCTCAGCCTTGACCCACGGGCGCTCAGATGGCACCCTGGAGGCACCGCTCCCGCGCCCCGGTCGCCACCCGCGACCCCCGTCCTCGCGTGCGGCCCGACTACCTCAGTGTGGAGGCACCTCACGATGGCGAAGGCCCTTCTCGGTCACGTCGGCGTAGGTACGGATCTTCGACTCGCGGCAGAGGTGCGCCGGCTGCGCGCCCGTGTGGCGGAGCTCGAGGCCGAGCTCGCCGAGGCGCGCGCGGCGCTCGTCGTGCACGTCGACGACGACATCCGCGTGCTCACCGAGGAGCCCGTCCTCACGTAGGGCTCCGCCGGTACCCGCACAGGGCGCTCTCCCCCTGGGGAGGCGCCCTTCTTGCTGCCCGGACCGGGCGTCGCGCCTCCCCGCCGCGAGCGGGTGCGCCGGGTAGAGTCGCGGGCGGCCTTCCCCACGGCCTCGACGAAGGCAGCTCGTGCACCTCAAGAGCCTCACCCTCAAGGGCTTCAAGTCCTTCGCGTCCCCGACGACGCTGCGCTTCGAGCCGGGGATCACGTGCGTCGTGGGCCCGAACGGCTCGGGCAAGAGCAACGTCGTCGACGCCATCGCCTGGGTGCTGGGTGAGCAGGGCGCGAAGGCGCTGCGCGGCGGCAAGATGGAGGACGTCATCTTCGCCGGGACCCCCGGCAAGGCCCCGC
>DATJGA010000196.1:0-7121 GCA_035495395.1 Mycobacteriales bacterium
AGCTGCGACGGAGCGGTCGGTGCCGCGGGCCGAGCCGATGCCCATGAGGGCCGAGCCCGCGCCGGCCATGACCGACTTCACGTCGGCGAAGTCGAGGTTGATCAGACCCGGCGTCGTGATGAGGTCCGTGATGCCCTGGACACCGGAGAGCAGCACCTGGTCGGCGCTCTTGAACGCGTCCATGACGCTGACCTGCTTGTCGCTGATGGACAGCAGCCGGTCGTTCGGGATGACGATGAGGGTGTCGACCTCCTCGCGCAGGCTCTCGATGCCGGTCTCGGCCTGGGTGGCCCGACGGCGGCCCTCGAAGGAGAACGGCCGGGTCACGACGCCGATGGTCAGCGCGCCCAGCGACCGGGCGATGCTGGCCACGACCGGTGCCCCGCCGGTGCCGGTGCCGCCGCCCTCGCCCGCGGTGACGAAGACCATGTCGGCGCCCTTGAGCACCTCCTCGATCTCGTCGCGGTGGTCCTCCGCGGCCTGCTGGCCGACCTCGGGCGCGGCGCCCGCGCCGAGACCGCGCGTCAGCTCGCGACCGATGTCGAGCTTCACGTCCGCGTCGGACATGAGCAGCGCCTGGGCGTCGGTGTTGATGGCGATGAACTCGACGCCCTTCAGACCGACTTCGATCATCCGGTTGACGGCGTTGACGCCACCGCCCCCGATCCCGACCACCTTGATGACGGCGAGGTAGTTCTGCGGGGATGCCACGTGTCGGGGGCCTCTCTTGGTGCGCGGACGTCGGCAGGTCGTGCAGGCAGCGCAGCCCGTGATGCGGGGAAGGCATCGCGAGCCCGGGGAGGAGCTGCACGAGGAGCCGGTCTCCCGACCCTCACCCTCAGGTAGACCCTTATAGTTATGTCAACCTGAGGTTGGGCGGAACGTTACGAGGCGCGCCCGACCGGGGTCAACCGGGGTCCCGGCGTGTCGCGCCACGGATCGCTCGAGGTGTCGCCCTCGGGTCAGCGTCGGGTGACCACCGTCGGAGAGCTCACGTCGTAGACGTGGCCCGGCAGGCGCAGCAGCGCGACCAGGGCGGTGGCCTTCGCACGCGCGTCCGAGGTGTTCCCCCACACCACCGTGCGGCGGTCCCGCAGCACGAGCCCGACCTGCTCCGGGGAGGGCGCGCGCACCACCGCGACCTGGCTGCGCAGGGCCTGGGGCAGCCCCTGCAGCACGGCCAGCGCGGCGCGGGTGGCCGGGTCGTCGGGCCCGGGGTGCGCGACCTCCAGCCGCGCCAGTCCCGTCGGCACCCCGGTCACCGTGCCCAGCTGGGTGCCGGTCCCGTCGTACAGGGTCCAGGTCCTCCCCCGCCCGACGGCGACGACCGGCTCCCGCTCGACGACGGTGACGCGCAGGGTGCCGGGCCAGGACCGGCTGACCCGCACCGAGGCCACCGGCCCCAGCGCGCGCACCCGCGCCGCGACCGCCCCGGTGTCGACCCGCGCCAGGGGGGTGCCGAGCCGCACCTGCGCCGCGGCAAGCACCTGGTCGGCCGTCACGCGCGCCTCCCCCGTGACCACGACCTTGTCGACGACGAGCCAGGACGAGCCGAGCAGGACCCACGCGACGAGGACGAACGGCACGACCGCCGCGAGCACCCAGCCCCCGCGGCGCAGCAGGACCCGACGGCGCGCGCGGCGCTCGGCCCGCGCCCGCTCCTCCAGCCGCGGCCCGGCGGGCAGGACGGCGCGGCTCACGACACCACCCCTGACAGCAGCCGCAGCACCTCCGGGCCGAGCAGCGTGACGTCGCCGGCCCCGAGGGTCACCACGAGGTCGCCCGGCGCGACCCGCTCGACCACGGCCGCGGGGACGGCGCTCCACGACGGCTCGAACAGCACGTGCTCGTGCGGCACGTGCTCGGCGACCAGCGCCCCGGTGACGCCGGGCACGGGGTCCTCGCGGGCGCCGTAGACGTCCATCACGACGACCTCGTCGGCCAGCCCGAGCGCCTCGCCGAAGCCCTCCGCGAACGTCGCCGTCCGCGAGTACAGGTGCGGCTGGAACACCGCGACC
The DNA here is from genome assembly GCA_035495395.1 of Mycobacteriales bacterium. Classification (GTDB taxonomy): domain Bacteria; phylum Actinomycetota; class Actinomycetes; order Mycobacteriales; family SCTD01; genus RYN-111. The sequence goes on from DATJGA010000196.1 coordinate 2,019, forward strand.
AGCCGGCCGCCGTTGGTCATGGTGCGGGCCGCCTCGAGCTGCGCACGCACCTCCGTCGGGTGGTGCGCGTAGTCGTCGTAGACGCGCACTCCCCCGGCCGTCCCCTTGAGCTCCATCCGGCGGCGCACGCCTGTGTACCCGCCGAGCCCCTCGACGAGCAGGTCCTCGGGGAGGCCGAGGCCGATGCCGGTGAGCAGGGCGGCCGCGCTGTTGCGGGCCAGGTGCTCCCCCGCCACCGACAGGTGCACCTCGCCGACGCGACGTCCCGTGAGCACCGCCCGGTACGCCGAGGAGCCGCCGCTGACGACCAGCTCCTCGAGCCGGAGGTCGGCCTGGGGCGACGTGCCGTAGGTGCGCACGTCGATGCCCTCGTCGCGGGCGAGCGCGGCCAGCCGGACGGCGCCCTCGTCGTCGGCGCAGACCACGACGAACCCGAGCGGGTCGACGGTGCGCACGAACGACGCGAACGCCGCGTGCACCGACTCGGCGTCGCCGTAGTGGTCGAGGTGGTCCGGCTCGACGTTCGTCACCACGGCGGCGAACGGGCGGTAGACGAGGAACGAGCCGTCGCTCTCGTCGGCCTCCACGACGAACAGGTCGCCGGCGCCCTGGTGGGCGTTGCTGCCCGCCTCGTTGAGGTCGCCCCCGATGGCGAACGAGGGGTCGGCGCCGCAGTGCTGCGCCGCCACGGTGAGCATCGACGTGGTCGTGGTCTTGCCGTGCGTGCCGGCGACGGCGACGGCGCGGTGGCCCACGAGCAGCTCCGCCAGCGCGTCCGCGCGCTTCACCACCGGCAGGCCGAGGGCCCGGGCGGCGGCGAGCTCGGGGTTGCTCTCCCTGATGGCGCTGGAGATGACGACCCGTGCCGCCCCCTCGACGTGCGCCGCGTCGTGACCCACGTGGACGTCCGCGCCGAGCGCCTGCAGGGCCGCCAGCCCGCGCGAGTCGCGCGCGTCGCTGCCCGAGACCTCGACACCGCGGGCGAGCAGCACCCGGGCGATGCCGCTCATGCCGGCCCCGCCGATCCCGACGAAGTGCGTGCGGCCGCTCACGACGCAGCTCCCGCAGCGCGCAGCACCAGCTCGGCGAGGGCGTCGTCGGCGTGCCGGTGCCCCAGCCCGGTCGACGCGGCGGACATGCCGGCCAGCCGCGCGGCGTCCGTCACGAGCTGCAGCACGGTCGTCCGCACGACCTCCGCCGTCAGCTCGGCGTCGGCGACGAGCAGCGCGGCGCCGGCCGCGACGAGCGGTCCCGCGTTGAGCGCCTGCTCCCCGTTGCCGATGGGCAGCGGTACGAGGACGGCCGGCAGCCCCACCGCGGCCAGCTCCGCGCAGGTCATCGCACCGGACCGGCAGAGCACGAGATCGGCTGCGGCGTAGGCGTTCTGCATGCCGTCGACGTAGTCGAGCACGTGGTGCGTCGGGGGGCCCTCCCCCAGCTCGGCACGCACGTCGGCGGCCTGCGTGGGGCCGGCGACGTGCAGCACCTGCACCCCGGCGGCGGCGAGGGCGGAGGCCGCCTCGACGACCGCGCTGTTGAGGCGGCGCGCCCCCTGGGACCCGCCGGTGACCAGGAGCACCGGTCCCTCGGCGAGGCCGAAGGCGGCCCGCGCCACGGGCCGGGCGGCGTCCCGGTCGAGGTCGGCGACCTCCCGGCGCAGGGGGATGCCGACGACCGTCGACGGGTGCAGCGGGACGTCCGGCCCCGCCGTGGCGACGGTGCGGGCGAAGCGCGCGCCGAGCCGGTTCGCGACGCCCGGGCGGGCGTTCGCCTCGTGCACGACGACCGGCACCCGGCGCCGGCGGGCGGCGAGGTAGGCCGGCACCGAGACGTACCCGCCGAAGCCGACGACGACGTCGGCCCGGACCGCGTCGAGGTGCGTGGTGGCCACGCGGACCGCCGCCCGCAGCTGCGAGGGCACCCGCAGCAGCTCGGCCGTCGGCCGGCGCGGCAGCGGCACCTTCGGCACGAAGACGAGCTCGTACCCCCGCGCCGGGACGAGGCGCGACTCCAGCCCCTCCGCCGTACCGAGGACGCTGATGCCCACGGACGGGTCGCGGCGCCGGAGGGCGTCGGCGGTGGACAGCAGCGGCTCGACGTGCCCGGCGGACCCGCCCCCCGCCAGGACGACGTGCGTCATCGCCGGAGCAGGGCGCGCACCCGGCCGCGGTGCTGCTTGAGCGCGGCCTCGGCCCCGGGCTCGGAGCGGGCGAAGGACAGCAGGATGCCGAGCGCCACCAGGTTGAGGACGAGCGCGGACCCGCCGAACGAGATGAACGGCAGCGGGATGCCCGTCACGGGCACGAGCCCGACCACGGTGCCGATGTTCACCAGCGCCTGCGCGGCGATCCAGACCGTGATGGCCGACGCGGCCAGCCGGGCGAACGGGTCCTTGGTGCGCTTGGCGATCCGGAACCCGGCGAACACCAGGGTGGCGAACAGCAGCAGCACGGTGAGGGTGCCGAGCAGACCCAGCTCCTCGCCGACGATCGCGTAGACGAAGTCGGTGTACGGCTTGGGGAGGCCGCCCACCCACTTCTCGCGGCTGGCGCCGAGGCCCAGGCCGAACCAGCCGCCCGACGTCATCGCCTGCAGCCCCTGGCAGGCCTGGTACCCCTCGTGCAGCCGCTGGCTCGCCGAGCACGGGTCGAGGAAGGACACCAGCCGGCGCAGCCGGTACGGCTCTGCGACGGCCATCAGCGCGCCCAGCCCGAGGGCCGCGCTCATCAGCACCCCGAACACGCGGAACGGCGCCCCCACGACCCAGAGCAGCGCCATGAGGATCGAGAGCACGACGATGGTCGTGCCCATGTCGGGCTCGAGCATGATGAGGAGCGCGACGAAGCAGGCGACCGGCACCAGCGGCACGAGCAGGTGCTTCCAGTCGCGCAGCAGCTTCTTCTTGCGCACCAGCAGGTCCGCGCCCCACAGCGCGAGCGCGAGCTTCGCCAGCTCGCTCGGCTGCACGTTGAAGCTCCCGGCGAGCGGGATCCAGCGACGCGCCCCGTGCGTGCCGTGGCCGATGCCCGGCACGAGCACCAGGACGAGCAGCCCCACGGACACCAGCAGCAGCGGCGTCGCGGCGGCCCGCAGCACCCGGACCTTCAGCCGTGAGGCCAGCCACATCAGCGGCAGCCCGATGGCGATGAACATCCCCTGCTTCACCGCGATCGCGTACGACGAGCCGTACGTGGAGTAGGACCGCACGCTGGAGGCGCTCAGCACCATGACGAAGCCGATGGCGAGCAGCAGGCCGGTGCTGACGACGACGAGGTAGTACGAGGCGAGCGGGCGTTGCAGCAGCGAGCCGCGCACCGCGGTCTGCGGACGGGCGGCGCGGCGGGACGGCGCGGTGACGCGGGCGGTGGTCACCCGAGCTCCCGCACGGCCTGGGCGAACAGGTCCCCGCGCTCCTTGTAGTCCTTGAAGCAGTCCATCGACGCGGCCGCGGGTGCGAGCAGCACGGTGTCCCCCGGCTGGGCCAGGGCGCGCGCAGCAGCCACCACCTCGTGCATGGCTCCAGTGTCGAGGCGGTCGACCTCGACGACCGGCACATCGGGCGCGTGTCGCGCCAGCGCGGCCCGCAGCGCCGCGCGGTCGGTGCCGAGCAGCACGGCGGCGCGCAGCCGAGGTGCTGCCCCCCGTACCAGGTCGTCGACGTCGGCGCCCTTGAGCAGGCCGCCGGCGACCCAGACGACAGGCGCGTACGCCGCGAGCGACGCGGCCGCGGCGTGCGGGTTGGTGGCCTTGCTGTCGTCCACCCACTGCACGCCGTCCACCGTCGCGACCAGCGCGTTCCGGTGCGGCTCGGGGGCGAAGGAGCGCAGCCCGTCGCGGACCGCCTCGGCGGGTACGCCGAACGCGCGCGCCAACGACGCCGCGGCGAGGGCGTTGGCGACGTTGTGGTCGCCGGGCACGGTCAGGTCGGCGAGGGTCGCGAGCTCGGTCGCCTCGCCCGGCACGTCCGGGAAGGCGCGGTCGACGAGCAGGTCCTCCACGACACCCAGCTCACCGGGCCGCGGCGTCCGCAGCGTGAACGACACCCGCCGGCCGCGCGCCCGGTTCAGCAGCGTGCGCACGACCTCGTCGTCGGCGTTGCCGATGCTCACGTCCGCGTCGAACACCCTGGCCTTGGCGAGCACGTACTCCTGGAACGAGCCGTGCCAGTCGGTGTGGTCGTCGGCGAGGTTGAGCAGCGCCCCGGCGAGCGGCCGCACCCCGGGCGCCCAGTGCAGCTGGAAGCTGGACAGCTCGACCGCGAGGACGTCGTACGGCTCGGCGGCGAGCACCGCGTCCAGCACCGGGAGGCCGACGTTGCCTGCCGCCACCGCCCGGTGCCCCGCCGCGAGGAGCACGCTCTCCAGCATCTTCACGGTCGTCGTCTTGCCGTTCGTGCCCGTCAGCGCGAGCCACGGGGCGGCTCCGGGACCGCGCAGCCGCCAGGCCAGCTCGACCTCCCCGATGACCTCGACGCCACGGGCGGCGGCCTCCACGAGGAGCGGCGCGCTCGGGCGCCAGCCCGGTGAGGTGACCACCAGGTCGAGCTCGTCGGGCAGGCCGGTCCCGACCGGGAAGCCCTGCGCCGCAAGGGCTTCCAGCGCCTCGGCGTCGGCGTCCACCACGGTCACCGTCGCGCCGAGGGCGCGCAGGACCCGGGCGGCGGCAGCCCCCGAGACGCCCGCGCCGGTCACCGCGACCGGGCGTCCGTCGTACCCGGCGGTCATGAGGTGCGCGTCACCGCAGCGAGCCGTTGGACAGGAACTCGGCGTAGAACAGCCCCAGGCCGAAGGCGACGGCGAGGCCGGCGAGGATCCAGAACCGCACGATGACGGTGTTCTCGTTCCAGCCGCCGAGCTCGAAGTGGTGGTGGAACGGCGCCATGCGGAACACCCGCCGCCGGGTGAGCTTGAAGAAGCCGACCTGCACGATGACCGACAGCGTCTCGATGACGAACAGGCCGCCGAGGACGACGAGCAGCAGCTCGGTGCGGGTGACGATGGCGATGCCGGCCAGCAGGCCGCCGAGGGACAGCGACCCGGTGTCGCCCATGAAGATCTTGGCCGGTGAGGCGTTCCACCACAGGAAGCCGAAGCAGGCGCCCAT
>DATJGA010000197.1:0-8359 GCA_035495395.1 Mycobacteriales bacterium
CCAGTTCTGCAAGGACAAGGTGACCTACATCGACTACAAGGACGCCGGTCTGCTCCGCAAGTTCATCTCGGACCGCGGCAAGATCCGCGCCCGTCGTGTCAGCGGCAACTGCAGCCAGCACCAGCGCGACGTCGCGATGGCTGTGAAGAACAGCCGCGAGATGGCGCTCCTGCCGTACACGAGCACCGCCCGATGACCGCCATGAAGCTCATCCTCACGCAGGACGTGCCGCACCTCGGCGCGCCCGGCGACCTCGTCGAGGTCAAGGCCGGCTACGGCCGGAACTACCTCGTGCCGCAGGGCCTCGCCATCGCCGCCACCCGTGGCGCCGAGAAGCAGGTCGCGAACATCCGCCGGGCGCGTGCCGCGCGGACGGTGCGCGACCAGGCGCACGCCAACGAGATCAAGCAGGCCCTCGAGTCGCTCAGCGTCTCGCTGCCGGCGCGCGCCGGTGAGGCGGGCAAGCTCTTCGGCTCCGTCACGGCCGCCGACGTCGCCGCGGCGATCGCCAAGGCCGGTGGTCCGAAGCTCGACAAGCGCTCCATCAGCATCGACCACGCCATCAAGTCGGTCGGCACGCACGGCGTCACCGTCAAGGTGCACGGCGACGTGCAGGTCAAGCTGTCCGTGGAGGTCACGGCCGCCTAGGCCCCAGCCAGACGTCGAGAAGCCCGGCCCTCACGGGGGCCGGGCTTCCGTCGTACCGGGGTCAGGGGGTGGACTCGACCTTGGCCTTGAGCAGCTGCAGCCGCTTGCGCATGTCCCGCTTGCCGACGAGGGGGAACAGGATGGGCACCGCCATCGCCGGTGCCCCCTTCAGCGGCGGGAACACGAGGGTGTGGCTGACCTCGGTGCCCGATCCCGCGGGGCGCAGCACGTAGGTGTTCATGAACGCGCCGAGGTCGTCGTCGGCGCGCAGCACGAACCGCTCGTTCGGCACGGACTCGACGACCTCGACCTCGTTGCCGTGGTGCTTGTCGTTGGGGATGGCGCCGACCGACCGGTAGCGGGTCCCGACCTTGCCGGGCTCGCCGGAGACGAGCTCGACCTCGTACGGCTTGGGCGAGTACTCCGGGTGCTTGGTGAGGTCCGCGACCCAGGGCCAGACCTTGTCCGGCGGCGCGTCGATCGTCACGGTGAGCGTGCCCTGCGTGGTCATGGGTGACCCCCCTCTTCGTGCCGAAGGCTAGGCCCGGGGACGAACCCGATCAACGTGGCGTGATGACGACCTTCGCGCGGGCACGCCGCTCGTCGAGCTCGAGCAGCGCCTCGGCGGCCGCCTCGAGGGGGTAGCTGCTGCCGACCAGCGGCACCAGGGCGCCGGACTCGAGCAGCGGCAGCAGCCGGGTCCACTGCTGCTGCAGGTACCCGGGGTGGCTCATCCAGTACTCGCCCCAGGCGACGCCCACGATGCTGATGTTGTTGAGCAGCAGCCGGTTGACCTTCACCTCCGGGATGCCGGCGGTGAAGCCCACGACGAGCAGCCGGCCCTCGCGCTTGAGGCAGCGCAGGCTGTCGGTGAACCGGTCGCCCCCGACCGGGTCCATGACGACGTCGACGCCGACGCCCCCGGTGAGCTCCTTGACCGCGCCCTTGAAGTCCATCCCGACGACGACCTCGTCGGCCCCCGCCTCCCGTGCCGTCGCCTCCTTGTCCCCGGTGGACACGACCGCGATGACGCGCGCGCCGAGAGCCTTGGCGAGCTGGGTGGTCGCGACCCCGATCCCGCCCGCCGCGCCCTGCACGAGGACCGTCTCCCCGGGCTGCAGCTGCGTGCGGTGCTGCAGCGCGAAGTCGACGGTGAGGTAGTTCATCGGCAGCGCGGCGCCCTGCGCGAAGGTCAGGGCGTCCGGCAGCGCGAAGGTCATCGACGGGTCCACGGCGACGCGCTCGGCGTACCCGCCCCAGCCGCAGAAGCCCACGACCCGCTGGCCCGGCGCGAAGCCGGGGCCGCTCACGACGGTGCCGGCGACCTCCGACCCCGGCACGAACGGCAGGGGCGGCTTGATCTGGTAGAGCCCGCGCGTCTGCAGCACGTCGGGGAAGTTCACGCCCACCGCGTGCACCTCGACGACGACCTGGCCGTCACCGGTCGGCTCGGGCAGGTCGAGCAGCTGCACGGCCTTCGGGCCGTCGAGGGTCGTCACCTGGATCGCGCGCATGCGCGACACGGTACGAGGTCGTCCACAGCGGTCCCCGGACTGTCGGTGCCACGCGGGACCCTTGTCCCATGGACCTCTTCGGCCAGCAGCTCCTCGACGCCGAGACGCACAAGGCCGTGTTCGGCGAGCTCCCCTCGTCCCTGCAGACCCGGCTCCGCACGGCGGAGGTCGGCGACCTGGTCCTGCAGCTCCTCGACGCGGGCTGGCGCAAGGGCCAGCTCGCTGCCCGGCTCGGGGCGATGCCCGCGGGCGAGCAGCCGGAGGCCGACGTGGTCCGCCTGCTGCAGGGCTTCCTCGACCAGCTGCCGCCCGACGCCCGCTGGCGCGAGGAGCGGGCCGAGCGCGACGCGCTGCAGGCCAGCCGCGCCGAGGCCGAGGAGCCGGCGAGCGAGGAGTCCCGGCAGCGGTGGGTGGCGCAGATCCGTGCCGAGCTGTCGGCGCCGCGCACCCCGCGGGCCGCCCGCCCGGCGCGGCCGAGCCGGCACTGCGCGATGTGCGGCAAGGAGGGGACGTTCTTCGTCACGAGGGGGGTCCGGCTGTGCGAGGCCTGTGTCGGGCTGCTCGAGGTCGGTGCGGTCCGGCTCCCGGACGACCACGACGACCAGCTCGTCGGATGAGCCCCGTATTTCTTGCGTCCACAGGTGGTGGACGCCTTCGTGGCCTGGCCACGGGCGTGCGGGGGCCCGTGCGGGCTCCCGGGTCAACAGGGGCCCGACAGGGCGTCCACAGCGACACGCCGTGCTGTCCACACCGGGTACCCAGCCGCGTCCACAGCGCGACGAAACCGGGTGGTGCGGACGCGGCGTGGCGAGCCCGCCGTACCGCTAGAAAGGTGGCTCCAACGAGGCCGGGGGGCATGCAGCAGTGACGGAGCGGGTCGTCGAGCTCAACCGGGCACCCGCCGCGGCACCGGCCGAGTTCGAGCGGACGCCGCCGCAGGACAACGCCGCGGAGCAGTCGGTGCTCGGGGGCATGCTCCTCAACAAGGACGCCATCGCCGATGTCGTCGAGATCGTGCGCAGCGCCGACTTCTACCGCCCGGCCCACCAGATCGTCTTCGACGTCGTCCTCGACCTGTACGGGCGGGGCGAGCCGGTCGACCCCATCACCGTCGGCGCGGAGCTGACGAAGAACGGCGACGTCGGGCGGGTCGGCGGCCTGCCCTACCTGCACACGCTCATGTCGTCGGTGCCGACGGCGGCCAACGCCGGCTACTACGCGAAGATCGTCGCCGAGCTGGCGATCCTGCGCCGCCTCGTCGAGGCCGGGACGCGCATCGTGCAGCTCGGGTACTCCGCGGAGGGCTCCGAGGTCGACGACATCGTCGACCGCGCGCAGCAGGCCATCTACGACGTCACCGAGCGGCGGACGTCGGAGGACTACACGCTGCTGTCCGACCTCATGTCGCCCACCATGGACGAGCTGGAGACCATCGGCGGTCGCAACGGGCTGATGTCCGGCGTGCCGACCGGGTTCCACGACCTCGACCAGCTGACCAACGGCCTGCACCCGGGCCAGATGATCGTCATCGCCGGCCGACCTGGCTCCGGCAAGTCGACGATGGGGCTCGACATCGCGCGCAGCGCCTCGATCAAGCACGGCCAGGCCTCGGTCATCTTCTCCCTGGAGATGAGCAAGACCGAGATCACCATGCGCCTGCTGTCCGCGGAGTCGCGGGTGCCGCTGCGGCACATGCGCACCGGCTCGATGACCGACGAGGACTGGGCGAAGCTGGCCCGCCGGATGGGCGAGGTGGCGGAGGCGCCGCTGTTCATCGACGACTCGCCGAACCTCACGATGATGGAGATCCGCTCGAAGGCCCGCCGGCTCAAGCAGCGGCACGACCTCAAGCTCGTGGTCATCGACTACCTGCAGCTCATGACGGGCAACAAGCGCGTCGAGAGCCGCCAGCAGGAGGTCTCGGAGATCTCCCGCGCGCTCAAGCTGCTGGCCAAGGAGCTGGAGATCCCGGTCATCGCGATGAGCCAGCTCAACCGCGGCGCCGAGCAGCGCACCGACAAGAAGCCCCAGCTGTCCGATCTTCGTGAGTCCGGCGCCATCGAGCAGGACGCCGACGTCGTCATCCTGCTGCACCGCGAGGAGATGTACGAGCCGGAGAGCCCCCGCGCCGGCGAGGCCGACTTCATCGTCGCCAAGCACAGGAACGGCCAGACGCAGACCGTCACGGTGGCCTCGCAGCTCCACTACAGCCGGTTCGTCGACATGAGCCCCGCCTAGCCGTCCTCGGCCGTTTCGTGGCCGTCGCCGCGCTCCGACGCTACGGTCAGCACGAGGGGGACGCCCCAGGTCCGCGCCGAGGCGTCGTCGCTGAGCGGGAGGGGGCCGCGGGTGTCGACGACCTGCCCGCACTGCGCCGCCGAGGTCCAGGACGGCACGCGGTTCTGCCGCCACTGCGGCACGGCTGTTCCCGTCGCCGCGTGCCCGTCGTGCGGAGCCGCGGACGAGGGTGGGGCCTTCTGCGGGCAGTGCGGCGCCGCCCTCTCCGCACAGGGGACGCACGCGTCGCCCGTCGCGCCCGTCGCCGAGCGGCGGGTGACCTCGGTCCTGTTCGGGGACCTCGTGGGGTTCACGCCGCTGTCGGAGAGCAGGGACGCCGAGGAGGTCCGGGAGCTGCTCTCGGCCTACTTCGCGCAGTGCCGCGTCGTCATCGGCCGGTACGGCGGGGTCGTGGAGAAGTTCATCGGTGACGCCGTCATGGCGGTGTGGGGCGTGCCGGTCGCGCACGAGGACGACGCCGAGCGCGCGGTGCGTGCGGGGCTCGAGCTCGTCGCGGCGGTCGCGGCGATGGGCGAGGACCTCGGCATCCCCGAGCTGGCGATGCGGGTCGGCGTGGTGACGGGCGAGGTGGCCGTGACCCTCGGGGTCGAGGCCGAGGGGATGGTCGCCGGCGACGCGGTGAACACGGCGGCCCGCGTGCAGTCCGTGGCGGAGCCGGGGCGGGTGTGGGTCGACGAGACGACCCGCTCCTTGGCATCGGCGGCCATCACCTTCCAGGACGTGGGCGAGCACGCCCTCAAGGGCAAGGCCGAGCCGGTCCGGCTGTGGCAGGCCGGCGTCGTGGTGGCGGAGGTTGGCGGCGGTCAGCGCGTCGACGGGCTCGAGGCGCCGCTGTCCGGGCGGGATGCGGACCTGCGGCTGGTGAAGGAGCTGTTCCACTCGACCCAGGAGCTGCGCCGACCGAAGCTCGTGGTGGTGGACGGTGAGGCCGGCATCGGGAAGTCCCGGCTGGCCTGGGAGTTCGAGAAGTACGCCGACGGGCTGACCGCGACGGTCTGGTGGCACCGCGGCCGTTGTCTGTCCTACGGCGACGGGACCGCCTTCTGGGCGCTGTCGGAGGCGATGCGCGCCAGGTTCGGGCTGGTCGAGGCCGACGCCGGTGACGTGGTGACGGAGAAGCTCGACGCAGGGCTGGCGCAGTACGTCCAGGACGAGGGAGAGCGGGACTGGCTGCGTCCGCGGCTCGCGGTCCTGCTCGGGTCCGAGGCCGGCGGCTTCGCCCGCGAGGACCTGTTCGCTGCCTGGACCTCCTTCCTCGAGCACATGGCGGACCTGGACCACACCGTCGTGCTCGTCGTCGACGACGCCCAGCACGCCGACGACGGCCTGCTGGACTTCCTGGAGCACCTGGTCGTGACCGCACGGGCGCCGGTGTTCGTCATGGCCCTGGCTCGGCCGGAGCTGCTGCAGCGCCGCCCCTCGCTCGGCGGCCGGCGCGCCACCGTGCTGCCGCTGGAGCCGCTCGACGACGACGCGATGGGGGTGCTGGTCGACGGCCTGGTCGCCGACCTCCCGGTGGAGGCCCGCGTCGAGCTGGTGGCGCGCTCCGAGGGCGTCCCGCTGTTCGCTGTGGAGACGGTGCGCGCTCTCATCGACCGCGACCTGGTGATCCCTCGCGACGGCAGGTACGTCACGAGCGGAGAGGTGGACCTCGACCTGCACGCGATCGGGGCGCCCGCCTCGCTCCAGGCGCTCGTCGCTGCCCGGCTGGACGCCCTGACAGCGGACGAACGGCGGGTGGTCGCCGATGCGAGCGTGCTCGGGCTGTCCTTCACCCGCGAGAGCCTGGTCGCCCTGGGCAGCCCGCCCGAGACCCTGGACGCGGTGCTCGACTCCTTGGTGCGCAAGGAGATCGTCGCGGTGCAGACCAGCCGGTTCACCACCGAGCGCGGCCAGTACCGCTTCGTGCAGTCCGTCATGCGCCAGGTCGCGTACGCCACCCAGTCTCGGCGGGACCGGAAGGCGCGCCACCTGGCGTGTGCCGACCACGTCGCCTCGCTGCCGGACCCGGCGCAGGACCTCGCGGTGGTCGTGGCGCAGCACCTGCTCGACGCCGCAGAGGCGGCTCCGGCGCATGACCCGGACGTCCCCGGGGTGATCGCGCGCGCCTGCACCCACCTGGAGCGGGCGGCAGCCCGGGCCTGCGCGGTCGGAGGACCCGGCGAGGGGCTGCGCCTGCTGGAGACCGCGCTGACGCACGCGGCGGACCCGGTGGACCAGGCGCGCCTGCACCTTGCCGCGGCTCGGGCAGCCACGGACGCCGGGCGCGACGAGCAGGCACGCACGCACGCAGAGCAGGCGGCGGTGCTCTTCGACGGGCTGGGGGATCCCTTGCGGGCGGCCCAGTCCGCAGCGGCGCACGCACGGGCGCTGCTGGACCTCGGGGACAACGCCGGGGCGGTCGCGGTAGCCGAGGCGAGGTGGCGGACCCTCCAGGGCGCGGCGGGGGCCGAGCAGGCCCTGGTCGCGCTCGCCGGCTCGATCGTCCCTGCCTACGGTCGCATGCTGCAGTGGGACAAGCAGCACGAGTACGCCGAGCACCTCCTCGTGCTCGCCGAGGGCCTGGGCGACATGGGGGCGCTGGCCGGCGCCTACGTGTCCCTCGGCATGCGGTACACGGTCATCGGAGCCCCCTACACAGGGGCGGTCTGCTACAGCACCGCCGCCGGCATCGCCCGCGACCACAACCTGCCCAGCCAGCTGGCCAAGACCCTCAACAACCTGGCCTCATCGATGAACACAAGGGACCCCGACACCGCCCGGGCGGCCGCCGTCGAGGGCCTCGACGTCGCGCGCCGGGCCGGGCTCACCACCGTGGTCGACTGGGCGGCCGGGACCAGGCTGAGCGGGCTGTGGCTCGCGGGCGCGCACGCGGAGGTCGCGGAGCTGCTCGCGGAGCTGGGTGACACCGTCAACGACCCGGGCACCCAGTTCATCGTCGCCATCGTGAAGACATGGCTCGCCGACGCGCGGGGCGCCCCCCTCGAGCCGCCTCCCACCCTTGGCTTCAGCACGGACGAGGTCCTGGTGGAGGCGCTGCACGTGATCGCCGACATCGTCCACGCCCACCTCAGCGGTGACCCGCAGCGGGGTGCCGCGCGGGCTGACGCCACGCTCGAGATGGTCTCGGGTGCGTGGGGGATGGAGGACGACTTCGGCATCTTCTGGCCGCCGCTCGTGCTCGCGGCCCTCGCCGCGGAGGACGTCGACCTCGCCGACCGTCTCCTCGAACCGGTGAGCAGCGCACTGCCCACGCGCCGCCCTCCCCTGGTGGACGCGCAGTGGCACCGCCTCATGGGGCTGACCGCCGCGGTGCGCGGCGACGACCCGGAGCTCGTCGAGACGCAGCTGCGTGCCGGCATCGACGCGCTGGACGCCTTCGGGGCCAGGGGCTACGCCGCCCAGGCGCGGGAGGAGCTGGGCCACTGGCTGGTCGAGCAGCGCCGTCCCGCCGAGGCGGAGCCGCTGATCGAAGCCGCCCGTGCCGCGTACGCCGGGATGGGCGCGAGCGGATGGCTCGCGCGGCTCGAGGGCTGGCACGCCGGCACCCTGGCGGTACGGACCCGGTGAGGGTCGAGCACGTGGCGCTGTGGGCCCGCGACCTCGAGCGCGTCTGCCGGTTCTACGTCGAGCACCTGGGGGCCGAGGCTGGGGGGCTGTACGTCAACGAGGCCAAGGGGTTCCGGTCCCGCTTCCTCAGCTGGGACGACGGGGCGCGGATGGAGGTGATGCACCGCGCGGACCTCGCTCCGGCTCGCGAGGGAGCAGCGGGCTGGGCGCACGTCGCGCTGTCCGTGGGCAGCGAGACCGCGGTCGACGAGGCCGCCGCTCGGCTGGGCCGCGCGGGCGTCGAGGTCGTGGACGGGCCGCGGCGCACCGGCGACGGGTACTACGAGTGC
>DATJGA010000198.1:0-14814 GCA_035495395.1 Mycobacteriales bacterium
CCGCGGTGGCGACCTCGAAGGCGCAGTTCGTGATGTTGAACGCGGCCTTCGTGGGCGACTGCCGACGGATCGGGAGCGCGAACACGGTCCCCGCGAGCACGCGTGCGAGCAGCAGGTGCCACGGGCTCACGAAGACGAGGCCGATGGCGAGCGCGACCTGGGTCAGGCTGACCGACCGGGCCTCGCCCCGGGTCTCGTAGTAGATCGGGAGCAGGCTGACCGCGAGATACGCGGGTGCGAGCGTCCACCAGGGGACCGACACCGGCAGCGCCGAGCGCACCATCAGGGGGTGGGCGAGCGGCATGAGCACGAGCGTGATCGCGCCCAGGGCGACGGTCAGCACGAGCACGCGGAGCGTGGTGCGCGACATCCCCGCCACTCCCCCCGTACGGCTCACTGCTGGAGGTCTCGGACGGTTCGGGGGATTCCTTGAGCCCCGATGATCACGACGGCTGCGCCGAGCATGAGCAGCGCGACGGCCGCGACGGCGGTGCGCGGGTCCACGACGGTGCCGAGCCAGCCGCCGACGAGCAGGCCGGCGCCCTGCGTCGCCATGAGGGAGGAGGAGGCGATCCCGTACGCGCGGCCGCGGAACGCCGGGGGGCAGGACTGCACGAAGGCCGGCCCGGCGATGAGGTTCACCGTCGCCCCGGCGCCGGCGACGGTCCACAGCGCGAGCAACGGCGGCAGCGCGTGCAGGAAGGGGGTGGCGAGCAGCGGTGCCGTGCTCAGCAGCACCAGCCAGGGGAGCAGCTCCTCGCGCCGCGCGTGGGGCGTGCGCAGCACGAGCGCGGAGCCCAGCAGGAAGCCGGTGGGCACCGTCGCCGTCAGCAGGCCCGCCGCCAGGGCGCCGTGCCCGAGCCCGTCGGCGACCGACACCGCCAGGCCCTCGGTCGCCGTCACCGACACCGACGCGAGCACCGCGAACTGCAGCAGCCGGCGGAGCCGGGGTGTGCGCGCCACCAGGCGGAGCCCCTCGCCGGCGTCGCGCAGGAAGGGGCCCGCGGCGGTGTGCGCCGCCGCCCGCGGCCGCAGCCCGTGCAGCAGCACCCCTGCCGACACCAGGAACGTCGCCGCGTCGAGCGCGAGCGCGCCGCGCACCGAGGTCAGCGCCACGACCGCGCCGCCCACGACGAACCCGAGGATCTGGCTGATCTGGACGCACACGTTCATGAGGGCGTTGCCCACGACGTACGCCTCGCCCTCGAGCACGTCCGGCTGCAGGGCGCTGCGCGCGCTGTCGAACGGCGGGCCGAGGGCGCCGAGCACCGCGATGAGCACGAAGACGACCCAGAGCGGAAGCGTGGTCCGGCACAGCGCGAGCACGACCGGCACGCGGAGCAGGTCGCAGGCCACCATCACGGCCAGTCGCGGGTACCTGTCGGCCAGGCCCGACAGCAGCGGACCGCCGAGCAGGTAGGACAGGTAGGAGACCGCGTACGTGCCGGACGCGGCCAGCGAGGAGCCGGTACGGCGGTACACGAGGATGGCGAGCGCGATGCGCGCGAGCTGGTCGCCGAGCAGGCTGAGGGTCTGCGCGGCGAAGAGGGCGCGGAACTCACGATGTGCGAGCACGGTGCGGTAACGCACGCGCTCCTCCACGGGCCGTACGGTATCGAGCGGACATCGCCCCTGTAGTCCAACAGGCAGAGACGAAGGTCTTAAAAACCTTTCCAGTGTGGGTTCGACTCCCACCGGGGGCACGTCCGTGAGCCGGTCGCCACGCGCCGTACGGTGGGGTGTGCCCGCGCGACGCACTGCCCTCGCCGCGCTCTGCCTGCTGCTCGCCGCCGGGTGCGTCGGCTCCGGTACGGCGGCACCACCCGGTCCGTCCGCCTCGCCGAGCGCGACGCCCTCGCCGACACCGACCCCGACGCCGCCCCCGCTGGCGCTGCAGGAGCTGGGCGCGTTCGCCTCGCCGGTCTGGGTCGGGGCGGCACCCGGCGACCCCGCCCACCTCTACCTGGCGCAGCGCAGCGGGACGGTGCTCACCCTCGACGCGCAGGGCGTGCGGCAAGGGGTGCTGCTGGACCTCAGCGACCAGGTGAGCAGCGGCAACGAGCAGGGGCTGCTGTCGATCGCCTTCGACCCGGCGTACCCGCGGGTGCCGGTCCTCTACGTCGACTACACCGACGAGGACGGCGACACCCGCATCGAGGCGTACACCGTGCAGGACGGGCAGGCGGTGCGCCCGCGGCTGCTGCTGACCGTGGCGCAGCCCTACCCGAACGACTACGGCGGGCAGCTGCTGTTCGACCGGACCGGGATGCTGCTCGTCGCGCTCGGGGACGGCGGCAACGCCGGCGACCCCGAGAACAGGGCGCAGGACCTCGGGTCGTTCCTCGGCAAGGTCCTGCGCCTCGACCCGCGCACCGGCGGGCCGGCGCCCGGCAACCCGTACCCGCAGAACAGGTACGTCTGGGCGCTCGGGCTGCGGAACCCCTGGCGGTTCTCCTTCGACGCCAAGGGCTACCTCTACCTCGGCGACGCCGGGCAGAGCCACGTCGAGGAGCTGGACGTCGTCGCGCCCGGCATCCAGCGCGGTGCCAACTACGGCTGGTCGGTGTACGAGGGGGACGACCGCTACAAGCAGGACCAGCAGTTCACCCCCGGCGGGCCGGTCATCGCACCGGCCGCGACGTTCCCCCACGACGAGGGCTGGTGCTCCATCACGGTCGGGTCCGTGTACGCCGGCCGGGCGCTGCCCGAGCTGCGCGGTGCCCTCCTCCTCGGCGACTACTGCAAGGGCCGGCTGCTCGCCGTACGCCGGGTGGGCCGGGGCGTGGGTCCGGCCTTGGACCTCGGCGTGCGGGCCGAGGCCCTGCAGGGCTTCGGCGTCGACGCGCAGGGCGAGCTGCTGGTGCTGACCGTCGACCGGCTCTCGCGCCTGGTGCCCGGTGCCTGACGCGCCGCTCGCCAAGGAGCTCGCCGCGCTCGTGCAGCGGCTGCGGCTGTGGACCCCCGCCCGCTGGGCGGCGGCCTGCGAGCCCTGGGGGACGCGGGCCGACGTCGGGCGGCACCTCGCGCAGTGGTGCGCGGACCAGGCGGCACTCCTCGAGGGGGCACCCCGGCGCGAGCTGCCGGTCCTGGTCCCCGACCTGCTCGTGGCCGACCAGCTGGCGGTGACGGGCGACGACCTGCTGCGCGCGGGGCCGTCGCCCGAGCTCGCCGCGGACGCCGTCGCGCACCTGCTGGCGCACCGCGCCGACCTGCTCGGCGACGAGCCGCCGGCCGCCCTCGGCGGTGCGGAGGCGCTGGCCCGCGGCCGGGCGGTGTGCGCCCGCTAGTCGTGGGTGAGGAAGGCGAGCACGTCCTGCCGGGTGACGACGCCCGTGGGCCGCCCGTCGTCCACCACGACCGCGGCGTCCGCCTTCTCCAGGGCCGCCATCGCCGCGCTGACCGGCTCCCCGGCGCCCACGAGGGGGAGCGCGGCGCCCATGTGCTGCGCGAGCGGGTCGGCGAGCTGGGCACGGCCGTTGAACAGCGCGTCGAGCAGGTCGCGCTCGTGCACGGCGCCGACGATCTCCGCGGTCATCACCGGCGGCTCGGCGCGCACCACGGGCATCTGCGAGACGCCGTACTCGCGGAGGATGTCGATCGCGTCGCGGACGGTCTCGGTGGGGTGCGAGTGCACGAACTCGGGCACCGACCCCCCCTTGCGCACCATGACGTCGCGCACCAGGCGCTCGCCGGGGGCGCTGAGGAAGCCGTAGTCGGCCATCCAGTCGTCGTTGAAGATCTTCGACAGGTAGCCGCGGCCGCCGTCGGGCAGGAGCACCACCACGATGTCGTCGGGTCCGGCCTCGCGGGCCACCTCGAGCGCCCCGACCACGGCCATGCCGCAGGAGCCGCCGACGAGCAGGCCCTCCTCGCGGGCCAGCCGCCGGGTCATGGCGAAGGAGTCGCGGTCGCTGACGGCGATGACCTGGTCGGGCACGGCCGGGTCGTACGTCGTCGGCCAGAAGTCCTCGCCGACACCCTCGACGAGGTACGGGCGCCCCGACCCGCCGGAGTAGACCGAGCCGACGGGGTCCGCGCCGATGACCTTCACCCGGCCGTCGGACACCTCCTTGAGGTAGCGCCCCGCGCCGCCGATGGTGCCGCCCGTGCCCATGCCGGCGACGAAGTGCGTGATGCGCCCGTCGGTCTGGGTCCACAGCTCCGGACCGGTGGTCTCGTAGTGGGAGCGCGGGTTCGCCGGGTTGGAGTACTGGTCCGGCTTCCACGCCCCCGGCAGCTCGCGGGCCAGCCGGTCGCTGACCGAGTAGTAGGAGCGCGGGTCCTCGGGGTCGACGGCCGTGGGGCACACCTCGACGCGGGCGCCGTACGCCCGCAGCACGTCGATCTTGTCCTTCGCCACCTTGTCGGGGCAGACGAACACGCAGGAGTACCCGCGGGTCTGCGCCACGATCGCCAGGCCGATCCCGGTGTTGCCGCTCGTCGGCTCCACGATGGTGCCGCCGGGCTGCAGCGCGCCCGACTTCTCGGCGTCCTCGATCATCCGCAGCGCGATGCGGTCCTTCACCGACCCGCCGGGGTTGAGGTACTCCACCTTCGCCAGCACCGTCGCCTCGATGCCGGCCGTGACGCTGTTGAGCCGGACGAGCGGGGTGTTGCCCACGAGCTCGATGACCGAGTTGCTGATCTGCACCGCCTCAATCTAGGAGGGTTATCGTCGGCTACCGGCCGGTAACGAAGGGAGTCCCCGTGCGCGTCCAGCGACCAGGCAGGCGAGCCGCCGCGGCGGCCCGCTTCGCCGCGGTGCGCGGCGCCTACGGCGGCGGCGCGATCGGCCTGCTCGGCGCGCTCGGGTACGGCGTGATCCGGGCCGAGGGGGCGCTCGCGCGGCGGGCCATCGGCGAGCCGACCGACGTCCCGCCCGACCCCACGGGCACCTACGGCCGGCACCCCGGGCCGGCCCTGCGGCTCGTCGTCCTCGGCGACTCCGGCGCCGCCGGCCTCGGCTGCGACACCCCCGACGAGACCCCGGGGGCGCTGCTCGCGGGTGGCGTCGCGCGCGACCTGCAGCGGCGGGTGCGCCTCGACTGCTACGCCGTGGTGGGCGCCCGCTCGGAGCACCTCGAGGAGCAGGTCGCGCAGGCCCTCGAGCGCCCCGTCGACCTCGCCATGATCATGATCGGCACGAACGACGTGACCCACCGCGTGCTGCCCGGCGAGGCGTCGCGCGACCTGGGCCGGGCGGTCGCGACGCTGCGGGCCGCCGGCGCCCTCGTGGTGGTCGGGACCTGCCCCGACCTGGGCACCGTCGAGCCGCTGCTGCAGCCGCTGCGCACCGTCGCCTCCTTCTACAGCCGCCGGATGGCGGCCGCGCAGCTCGTCGCGGTCGTGGAGAACGACGGCATCGCCGTGTCGCTCGGCTCGCTGCTCAGCCCCGAGTTCGCCGAGCACCCGCACCTGTGGAGCGCGGACCGCTTCCACCCGTCCCCGGACGGGTACCGCCGGGTCGCCGACGCGCTGCTGCCGAGCCTGCTCGAGCACAGCGGCGTGACGATCGCGGTGAGCGTCCCGGTCAGCACCAGCGTCCAGGACGTGGCG
Organism: Mycobacteriales bacterium; assembly: GCA_035495395.1. Lineage (GTDB taxonomy): Bacteria > Actinomycetota > Actinomycetes > Mycobacteriales > SCTD01 > RYN-111. The sequence continues at coordinate 5,557 of DATJGA010000198.1, forward strand.
GTCGCGGCCGAGCTGGCCAGCCGCGAGCCGGGTACCGCGGTCGAGACCGAGCCGGGCGAGCAGGGCGCGGCCGCGGCCGGTCCCGGCCGGCTCGTGCGCCTGGTGCGCCGCCTGCCGCTGGTCGGCCGGGGTGCCCCGGAGGCCCGCGAGCCGGAGGAGGACGCGCCCGCGGGGGGTGACGAGGACCACCCCGAAGCCCCCTCGCAACCCTCCCGCAACCGGGGTTAGCGTTACCCGAACCGGATTCTGTTCGCCACCCTCGTCCCCTGGGAGCCCCGCATGACCGAGGCCGTGATCGTCTCGACCGCTCGTACCCCCATCGGGCGCGCCTTCAAGGGCTCGCTCATCAGCGCGCGGCCGGACGACCTCGCGGCCTTCGCCGTCACCCAGGCCCTGGCCAAGGTGCCCGGCCTGGACGTGCACGACATCGACGACCTCATCATGGGCTGCGGCCAGCCGGCCGGCGAGGCGGGCTTCAACCTCGGGCGCGCCGTCGCCGTGAAGCTCGGCTACGACTACCTGCCCGGCACCACCGTCAACCGCTACTGCTCCTCGTCGCTGCAGACCACGCGGATGGCCTTCCACGCCATCAAGACGGGCGAGGGCTCGGCGTTCATCTCGGCGGGCGTCGAGGCCGTGTCCCGCTTCGGCAACGGCATGGCCGACGTCGGCACCGCGCAGAACCCGTTCTTCGCCGAAGCCGTCGCCCGCACCGCGACGACCGCCGAGGGCGCCTCGGAGTGGCACGACCCGCGCGAGGACGGCAACGTCCCGGACGTCTACATCGCGATGGGCCAGACGGCGGAGAACGTCGCCCTCTGGAAGGACATCAGCCGCGCGGACATGGACGAGTTCGCGTGCCGCTCGCAGAACCTCGCCGAGAAGGCCATCGCCAACGGCTTCTGGGAGCGGGAGATCTCGCCGTACACGCTGGAGGACGGCACCGTCGTCTCCGCCGACGACTGCCCGCGCGCGGGCGTCACGGTCGAGGGCATGGCCGGCCTCAAGCCGGTCTTCCGCCCGGACGGCCGGGTCACCGCCGGCAACGCCTGCCCCCTCAACGACGGTGCCGCTGCGGTCGTCGTGATGAGCGACGAGAAGGCCCGCGAGCTCGGCCTCACCCCGCTCGCCCGCATCGTGTCCACCGCGGTCACCGGCCTGTCGCCCGAGGTCATGGGCCACGGCCCGGCCGAGGCCATCAAGCTGGCCCTGAAGCGCGCCGGCAAGACCGTCGACGACATCGACCTGTACGAGATCAACGAGGCCTTCGCCTCGCAGGTCCTGTCGTCGCAGCGCGAGGTCGGCATCGACATCGACAAGCTCAACGTGCACGGCGGCGCGATCGCCGTCGGCCACCCGTTCGGCATGACCGGCGCGCGCATCACGGGCACGCTCATCAACGGCCTGCAGACCCTCGACAAGCAGTTCGGCGTCGAGTCGATGTGCGTCGGCGGCGGCATGGGCATGGCCATGGTGATCGAGCGCCTCAGCTGACCCCGTCGGCGCCCAGCGCCGGTGAAGGGTGTCTGCCACCAGGGTCGATGTCACAGGTGGCATCACGACGGCAGTGCTGACGTCGTGACGTCAGCACTGCCGTCGGGCGCCACCTGCCATCCCCAGGCGCGGCGTCCGTGTCGGCGCTCAGGCGGGAGCACCGGGAGGGTGACGGTGTGGACGTCAGAGCTGTGCTCGAGATGGTGAAGGACCGTACCGGGTGGAGCCAGCGCGAGCTGGCCCGCCGCAGCGGGGTGGACCAGTCGCGTATCAGTGCGTGGGAACGCGGGGTCCACTCACCCAGCGTGGCCACGCTGAACCGGGTGGTCGCAGCGGCGGGTCTGCAGATCCGTCCCGAGCTCGTCGCCCTCACCGCTGACCTGGATGCGCTCGTGGACGCGGTCCTCGCCGCCGAGCCGGTGGTTGAGTGGGAGAGCCTCGAGAGGCTGCTCGACGCTCTCTCCGAGGAGCTGGCCGTGTTCCATGACGAGGAGCTCAAGGCTGCGGAGCGTGAGGCACGCGAGCCCGTGCCGTGCAGCGAACACGTGCGGTGGGCCTTCGACGGCCGCACGTCGCTCGCCCTCCAGGGCCTGGGCTTTCGCGCGGACGTCCCCGAGGTGGTGGCCGTGCTGGACGAGGCGCTGCGCACCTGGCTCTTCCGCCGGCGGGCACAGCCGACGGCGTGTCCACCCGTCTCCTGGTTCGACGCCACGCGGGAGGAGCTGAGAGGCCTGCTCTCCGCGCCGCTGATCACCGCGAGCGGGATGGTGCAGCTGCGGGTGGTGGACCAGCTCGGCCCGGTGCTGCGGCTCCTCCCCGAGGAGCGAACGGAGGCCCTGCCCGTGCTGGCTTCCGAGGCCGTTGAGCAGGAGCGCGAGGATCTCGGCCGCGTTCTCGGCCGGCTCAGAGAGCTCCGGCACGAGGGCCGGAACGTAGCCTGAGGGCATGAGCGGCGACTGGTCCCCCGAGGAGCACGGCTTCGAGACGCTGGCGATCCACGCCGGCCAGGACCCGGAGCCCACCACGGGCGCGGTCGTCACGCCGATCTACCAGACGAGCACGTACGCGCAGTCCGAGGTGGGCGTCCACCAGGGCTACGAGTACTCCCGCTCCGGCAACCCCACGCGCACCGCGCTCGAGACCTGCCTGGCAGCGCTCGAGCGCGGCAGCCGCGGGCTGGCGTTCGCGAGCGGGCTGGCGGCCGAGGACACGGTGCTGCGCACCGTGCTGACCCCGGGTGCCCACGCGGTCGTGCCCGACGACGCGTACGGCGGCACGTACCGCCTCTTCGCCAAGGTCGCGTCGCGGTGGGGGGTGGAGCACACCCCGGTGCCGCTCGCCGACCTCGACGCGGTCCGCGCGGCGATCCGCCCGGAGACCCGGCTCGTCTGGGTCGAGACGCCGACCAACCCGCTGCTCGGGATCGCGGACATCAGCGCTCTCGCCGCGATCGCCCACGAGGCGGGCGCGCTCCTGGTCGTCGACAACACCTTCGCCTCGCCGTACCTGCAGCAGCCGCTGGCACTCGGCGCGGACGTCGTCGTGCACTCCACGACGAAGTACCTCGGGGGCCACAGCGACGTGGTGGGCGGCGCGCTCGTCGTCGCCGACCCGGGCCTCGGCGAGGAGCTCGCCTTCCACCAGAACGCGATGGGGGCCGTCCCCGGCCCGTTCGACAGCTGGCTGGTGCTGCGCGGCATCAAGACCCTCGGCGTGCGGATGGACCGGCACTGCGCCAACGCCGAGCGGGTGGTCGAGCTGCTGACCCGGTCGGCGGCGGTGAGCCAGGTGCTGTACCCCGGCCTGCCGGAGCACCCGGGTCACGACCTCGCCAGCAAGCAGATGAGCGGGTACGGCGGGATGGTGAGCTTCCGGACCACCGGCGGGGAGCAGGCCGCGCTCGACGTGTGCCGCCGTACCCGCGTCTTCACGCTCGGCGAGTCGTTGGGCGGGGTGGAGTCGCTCATCGAGCACCCGGGTCGGATGACGCACGCCAGCGTCGCCGGCTCGCAGCTCGAGGTGCCCGCGGACCTGGTGCGTCTCAGCGTCGGGATCGAGAGCGCCGACGACCTGCTCGCGGATCTCGAGCGGGCGTTGTCCTGACTTCTCCGGACTTGATTTCCTTCGACCGGGAGCCGACTGTCAGGTGATGAGCAGGCGCACCCCGGGGTGGCTGGTCGAGGCGACGGCGTGGTCCGCGGCCCTCGTCCTGGCCGCCGGCGTCGCGGTCGCCGCGTCCGGGGTGATCCAGCGCGACCAGCCGCGGGTGAGCGCCCAGGCGGACACGCCCGTGCTCGTCGACACCGGCGCGACCGCGCCGCCGGCGAAGCGCGCGCCCCGGCCCGTCAAGGGCGTGGTCTCCGGCGGCCGGGCTGCCCTCACAGTGCCCCCCATCTCCTCGCTCGGGCCGCCGCCGGGGATCGTCAAGGACCTCGTGCCGGACCGGTACGCCGCGCCGGAGGACAGGTGGGCGCTGCTGGTGGGCATCACCGACTACCGCGCCCCGACGCACGACACCCTCGCCGGCGCGAACGACGTCGCCTTCGTCCGCGCGTACCTGCTGGGGGCCGGGTGGCGGGCCGACCACATCAAGGTGCTCACCAACAAGCAGGCCAACGGCGCGGCGATGCGCGCCGGCCTGGCCTGGCTGGTGTCCAAGAGCACGCCGGGGACCTTCACCCTCTTCCACTACTCGGGCCACGTGAAGCAGGAGTACGGCCACGAGAAGCTCTGGCCGTACGACCGGAAGTTCATCACCGACACCGAGCTCGCCCGCACGATGAAGCGGACGCAGGGCAAGGTCTGGGTGGACATCGCCGGGTGCGAGGCGGCCGGCTTCATGGAGGACCTGCCCAGCGACCGGATCCTCGTCTCGACGAGCTCCAAGCGCACCCAGAAGTCCTACGAGAACCCGCAGTGGCACGAGTCCGTGTGGGTCGGGCTGCTCTGGGACGCCGGGATGAACCAGCGGCAGGCGGACGTCGACCACAACGGGCTGGTCACCGTGGGTGAGTCGCTCCGGTACGCCGCGTACTGGGCCGAGGTGGTCACGTACTACCAGCGCCCGCACGGCCGGCAGACCCCGCGCATCGCCGGGATGCCGGTGCGCGGGTGGACGCTGGCCGACCCGCCCGCCTGACCGGGTGACCGAATTCCGTTCGGGACCCTCGCCCTGAGCAGGAATACGCGCAAGGATGCCGAAACCCAGCAGTGACGGCCGTCACCTGGCGCCGGGCGAGGAGGGGTGTCGGGATGCGCACTGCGTCGCGTGCGGGCTCGGTGCTGCTGATCGCTGCCGGCACCTGCCTGGCGGTCCCCGCACCCGCCCACGCCGAGTCCGCCTCGCCGCCGGCGGTGAAGGCGAACTGGTACTGGGCGCTCGCGCAGCCCAGCGTCGACGGCAACACGCTCCCCGTCACGCCGCCCGCCGACGCGTCCACGGTGCCCGCCGGGGACCTCGGGGTCGGGTACGTCAACGACCAGCAGGGCACGGCCGACAAGGTCGCGGCCGTCGCGTTCGACCTCGGCGAGATCCCGGTGGGCTCGACGTTCAGCTCGTTCCGCGTGACGGTGCCCTACGACCCCGCCGCGCACCAGGTGACGAGCGGCACGCCTGACATCTCGGCCTGCGAGCTGCTCGACGCGTTCGCCGACGGCGCCGGCCCGACCCCGCTCAGCGCGGCCCCGCCCGCGTCGCTGCCGTCCTGCACCAAGGGCGTGTTCTCGGCCACGGCCGGTACGGCGGGCGGCTACGTCTTCGACCTCACCGCGATCGCGAACGACTGGTCCGGCGGCGCGCCGGCCGAGGGGATCCTGCTGCGCCCCAGCCCCGGCCTCGCGACCGCGCAGCAGCCGTTCAGCATCAGCCTGAAGGGCAAGAACGGCATCACCACCACGGCCGAGTACACCCCGGCCCCGCCGGTCGTCGCCACCGAGCAGCCGGTCCCGCTGCCCGGCCCGGTCGTCGCGCCGCCGCCCGTCCCCGGCTACGTGCCGCCGCCCGTGCTCCCGGGCACCGTCGTGCCGCCGCCGTCGGTCGCCCCTGCCCCGCAGGTGAACCCGGTGCCCGTCGCCCCCGTGGCGGCGTCCGCGCCGTACCACCAGGGCGCCCTCGTGCCCTCCGGCCCGTGGTGGCTCGGCTTCCTGGCCCTGCTGGGCCTGCTGGGCCTGGCCGCGGTCGTCCTGGGCGACCCCATGGTCCCGGTGCCGCTCGACGCGCGCCGCCGGCGGTTCGCGGACGTGGTCCGCTCGCACGCCCGCCCTGCTGCCGCCACGAGCGCCCCCGCCCGTCGGCCCGCCCCGCGCTTCCACCCTGCCTGACACCCCCCGGCCCCAGGAGCACCCATGCACCGCCCCCGTCCCTCGCTCGCCGTCGCCGTGATGGCCCTCACCGCGCTCACCGCCGGCTGCGGCCTGAAGCAGCAGCAGCTCGACGCCCTCAACCAGCAGGGCACCACGACGAACAACGGCAGCCTCACCACGGGCGGCACCACGGGCATCGGCAGCACCACCGGAGGCACCACCGGGCTGCCGGGCAGCACGGGGGGCACGACGGGCTTCAGCAGCGGCACCACCGGGTTCACCGGCACGACCGGTGGCACCACCTCGGGCGGGACCGGCGGGACGAGCGGGTCCACGACCGGGTCGCTCGGCGAGGTGAAGTGCTCGACGATGGGCAAGAACGTCCCGGGCATCACGCCCACCGAGATCCGCATCGGGGTGCACGCGCCGCAGACCGGCACCGGCGCCCCGCTGCCCCCGTCGTTCGCGGACGGCGTGCAGGTCTACTGGAAGAACCCCGCGCACAAGGTGTGCGGCCGCACCGTGGTCATCGACTTCCAGGACGACAAGTACACGCCGCAGACCGCCCGTGACGTGTGCGGCCCGATGAGCCGTCGCGACTTCCTCGTCATCGGCGCCGCCGGCACCGACCAGATCCAGTCCTGCGCCACCATGAACGACATCGCCGGCAAGGGCGTCCCGTACCTGTCGGCCGGCGTCACGACGAACGGCCTGACCGGGCTGCGGCACTACTTCGCCATCACCCTCACCTACGCCCAGCAGGCCTCGCTCGTGCTGCGGAACGCGCAGCAGCAGGGCCTCGGCATGAAGAAGTGGGCGGTCGTCACCAGCGGCACCAACAACTTCAAGGACGCCCGCGAGGCGATGGAGAGCGTCCTCAAGGCGGCCAAGGTCCCGTACGTCGACATCCAGGTCGACGCCACGAACGACAACGGCATCCAGCAGCGGGCGGCGGCCACCGGCACCCAGATCGCCACCGGCGGCTACGACACGGTCTTCCTCGACACCAGCCCCGGCTACTTCATCTACATGAGCGGTACGGCGAGCAAGCAGGGCTTCACGGGCACGTACACCGGCCCGGGCGTCACCATGACCGAGGTGACCGTGGCGCAGCTCGTCTGCAGCGCCACCGTCGGCGTCGTGAAGGCCAACTTCCTCGCGCCGTACCCGGGCATCGACCGCGCGTCGCAGGAGTTCAAGACCGCGACGGGCAACAAGTACGACGACATCTACTGGTCGCTCTGGGGCCTGTCGCAGTCGCTGGAGTCGGCGCTCAACGCCTCGAGCTCCCTGACCCGCGAGGGGTTCATCGCGTCGATGCCGGGCGCGACGCTGGCCAACGGCGTCTACCCGCCGACGCGGTTCAACGGCGGCCACTTCGGCGGCACCGGCGTCTACAGCCAGCGGATGAACTGCACCGAGACCGAGCCCAACCAGTCGCAACCCGGGCAGTGGGACACCGTCGCGGGGCCCATCTTCAAGTGACGCTCATCGCCGGGACCCCCACGGGGGCCGACGTGTCGCTGCTGGCGCTCGACACGCACGCGAAGCTCGGGCTGCCGCTCATCAACGGCGTGATCTTCGGTGCGGTCTACGGGCTGCTCGCCCTCGGGCTGGTGATCCTCTACAAGAGCAACCGGATCTTCAACTTCGCGCAGGCCGAGTTCGGCACGATCGCCGCGCTCACCGCGTTCTTCGGGCTCAACGGCCAGCTCTTCGGCATCCCGTGGCACATGCCGTGGCTGGTGGCCGTCGGCGTCGGCATCCTGCTCGGCACGCTGTCCGCGGTGCTCACCGAGCGGCTGGTGATCCGACCGCTCTTCGCGCAGCCGAAGGTCATCCTCGTCGTGGGGACCGTCGGGGTGCTGCTCGCCGCGATCGCCATCGAGAACCTCGTCTTCCCGGCCAGCGGCGTGGCGTCCCTGCCGGCCTTCAACGACCCGCGCGGCGGCGCGGTCGCGTCGCCGCACGACCCGGCGTTCCGCGTCGGCTTCGCGTCGTACAACGTCAACTGGCAGCAGGTGCTGACGCTCGTGCTGCTCGTGGTGATGGCGCTGGCCGCGGTGATGTTCTTCCGCCGGTCGCGGTACGGCACGGCCATCCTCGCGGTGAGCCAGGAGGCCACCGCGGCGCAGACCGTCGGCATCAGCATCAGCCGGGTGTCCCTGCTGACCTGGACGCTGGCCGGCTTCCTCGGCTCGGTGGCCGGCATCATGGCCGTGGCCGGTGCCCCGCTCCTCGTCCCGGGTGTCGTGACCGGCACCGCGCTCGTCGGCGGCATCACCGCGGCGGTCCTGGGCGGCGTGACGAGCCTGCCCGGCGCCTTCCTCGGCGGCATGCTGGTCGGTCTCGTGCAGGCGTACGCCGCGGCCTGGCTGACCTTCCCCGGCTCCCAGGGGGTCGTGGTCGGCGGGGTCCTGCTGCTCGTGCTGCTGGTCCGCCCCAACGGCCTCCTCGGAGGTCACGCATGACGGCCGTGGCGGAGCCCGTCGAGACCGAGCAGCACGCGCCGGCGCCGTTCCGGCTCACCCTCCCCGGGGTGCTCGCCCGCGGCCTCGCGTACGCCGCTCTCGCCGCCGCGCTCTTCGCGCCCTGGTTCACGACCGACTTCTCGAAGTTCTGCTCGCTCGCGGCCATCTACGCGATCATGGGCCTGTCCCTGAACATCGTCGTCGGGTACACCGGCCAGCTCAGCCTCGGCCACCAGGGCTTCCTCGGGCTCGGCGCGCTGGTCACCGCCAACGTGGTCGCCCAGAGCAACCTGCCCATGTACGTCGGGATGGGGCTGGGGGTGCTGGCCACCACTGCCGTGGCGGTGGTCCTCGGCCTGGTGGCCCTGCGCATCACCGGCCTGTACCTGTCGCTCATCACGATGGTGTTCGGCTCGGCCATCTCGGCCTCGCTGTTCGCGCTGCCGTCGCTGACGAACAACAACTCCGGCGTCCAGATCCGCCGCCCGCCGTACCTGTCGGACAACGGCGACTGGTACCTCGTGTGCCTCGGCGTGCTGCTGGTGGTGTTCTTCCTCGACTACCGGCTGACGGTGAGCAAGACCGGTCGCGCGCTGCTCGCCATCAAGGAGAACGAGCGGGTCGCGGAGGCCTTCGGCATCGGCGTCACGACGTACAAGCTGCTGGCCTTCGCGCTCTCGGGCGCCATCGCCGGGCTCGCGGGCGGGCTGTACGCCTTCCGCGGCGAGCTGTTCTCCGACAAGGACTTCCAGGACCCGCAGGGCTTCACGCTCGCCCTGCTGTTCGTCGTGATGTGCGTCGTCGGCGGGCTCGGCAACCGGCTCGGGGTCGTCGTCGCGGGGGCGTTCTTCGGGCTGCTCGGGCAGCTGCTCGACAAGCTCTTCGCCGTCGGGTGGGTGCACGACGCGGTCGTGCACGTGCCGGTGCTCAGCGGCTACTACGGGCCGCGCAAGGAGGCGCTGGCGAGCCTCATCGGCGCGCTGCTGCTGCT
>DATJGA010000199.1:0-2225 GCA_035495395.1 Mycobacteriales bacterium
CCTGGTTCACCTTGAGCGGGATGTAGGTGCTCGTCCCGCCGTACATGCGGCGGCCGATCATGCGCTTGGCGTACTGCACCGGGATGCGCCGCTGGGCCTGCTCGACGAACACCACGCAGGTGATGACCACGAGCGCGAGCATGAGCACGGCGGTGAGCACGAACCCGCCGTTGTTGCCGCGCAGGATGTTGGCGCCCTGCGAGGGCATCGACGAGATGATCGAGGTGAAGATCAGCACCGACATGCCGTTGCCGATGCCGCGGTCGGTGACCAGCTCGCCGAGCCACATGATGACCGCCGTACCGGCGGTGAGCGTCACGACGAGCACCGAGATCCGGAACAGGCTGTCGTTCGGGATGATCTTCTCCTGGCAGCCCTGGATGAGGTTGCCGGAGCGGGCCAGCGCCACGATGCCCGTGGACTGCAGGATCGCCAGCGCCACGGTGAGGTAGCGCGTGTACTGCGTGAGCTTGGCCTGACCGGACTGGCCCTCCTCCTTGAGCGTCTCCAGGCGCGGGATGACGACGATGAGGAGCTGGATGATGATCGAGCTCGTGATGTACGGCATGATCCCGAGCGCGAACACGCTCAGCTGCAGCAGCGCGCCGCCGCTGAACAGGTTGACGAGGCCGTAGAGGCTGTTGTCCTTCACCTGGTCCAGGCAGGTCTGGATGGCGACGTAGGACACGCCCGGGCCCGGGACGACCGAGCCGAGCCGGTAGACGCCGATCATCGCCAGCGTGAACAGCAGCTTCCGGCGCAGGTCAGGCGTCCGGAAGGCCCTGGCGAAGGCGCTGAGCACGAATCCTCCTGTGGCACGTCCCGAGGACGGGACGGGTCGGGGTGAGGGCGTCAGGCCGGGGTGTGGCCGTTCGCAGGACTCTAACAGTCGGGGAGAGCCGTAGAAACGCCGCGCCGAGCGCGTTCCCGTACGCGCAGGGCCGCCGTACCGGGTGTGGTACGGCGGCCCTGCGGGCGTGCTGGGGGCGCGCTACAGCGCGGTGGCGGAGCCTCCGGCTGCGGCGAGCTTCTCCTTGGCCGAGGCCGAGAAGGCGTGCGCGGTGACGTCGAGCTTGACGGCGACGTCGCCGTCGCCCAGGACCTTCACCAGGCAGTTGTCGCGGACGGCGCCCTTGGCGACCAGGTCCTCGACGCCGACGGTGCCGCCCTGCGGGAACAGCTCGGCCAGGCGGTCGAGGTTGACGACCTGGTACTCGGTGCGGAAGCGGTTCTTGAAGCCCTTGAGCTTGGGCAGCCGCATGTGCAGCGGCATCTGCCCGCCCTCGAAGGCGGCCGGCACCTGGTAGCGGGCCTTGGTGCCCTTGGTGCCGCGTCCCGCGGTCTTGCCCTTGCTGGCCTCACCACGGCCGACGCGGGTCTTGGCGGTCTTCGCGCCAGGAGCCGGACGGAGGTGGTGGACCTTGAGGGGGCTGCTCATGACTTACTCGACCTCCTCGACCGTCACGAGGTGCGTGACGGTGGCGACCATCCCGCGGATCTCGGGACGGTCCTCCTTGACGACCGTGTCGTTGATCCGCTTCAAGCCGAGCGAGCGCAGGGTGTCGCGCTGGTTCTGCTTGCCGCCGATCCCGGACCGGGTCTGGGTGACCTTCAGGCGTGCCATGGTCAGCTCCCTGCCACGACCGGGGCGACCGGAGCCGCCGCGGCGGCCGCGCGGGCCCGCAGCATCGCCGCAGGCGCGACGTCCTCGAGGGGCAGGCCGCGGCGCGCCGCGATCTCCTCGGGACGCACCAGGCCCTGCAGCGCCGCCACGGTCGCGTGGACGATGTTGATGGGGTTGGACGAGCCGAGCGACTTGCTCAGCACGTCGTGGATGCCGGCGCACTCCAGCACGGCGCGCACCGGGCCGCCGGCGATGACGCCGGTACCCGGGCTGGCCGGCTTGAGCAGCACGACACCGGCCGCCGCCTCGCCCTGGATCGGGTGCGGGATGGTGGCACCGATCCGGGGGACGCGGAAGAAGTGCTTCTTGGCCTCCTCGACGCCCTTGGCGATCGCGGCGGGCACCTCCTTGGCCTTGCCGTAGCCGACGCCGACCTGGCCGTCGCCGTCGCCCACGACCACGAGGGCGGTGAAGCTGAAGCGACGACCGCCCTTCACGACCTTGGCGACGCGGTTGATCGCGACGACGCGCTCGATGTGCGGGCTCTTCTCGGGAGCCGCCCCGCCACGACCGCCACGACCGCCGTCACGGCGGTCACCGC
>DATJGA010000200.1:0-6579 GCA_035495395.1 Mycobacteriales bacterium
GTGCCGGGGGGCTTGCTCGTCACGTCGAGCGCGACGCGGTTCACCTCGCGCACCTCGTTGGTGATGCGGGTCGAGATGCGGGCGAGCACGTCGTACGGGACCCGGGCCCAGTCGGCCGTCATGGCGTCCTCCGAGGACACCGGGCGCAGCACGACCGGGTGGCCGTAGGTGCGCCCGTCCCCCTGCACGCCGACCGAGCGCACGTCGGCGAGCAGCACGACCGGGCACTGCCAGATGTCACGGTCGAGGCCGGCCGCGGTGAGCTCCTCGCGCGCGATCGCGTCCGCCTCGCGCAGCACCTCGAGCCGGTCGTGGGTGACCTCGCCGATGATCCGGATGCCGAGCCCGGGACCCGGGAACGGCTGCCGCCACACGATCTCCTCCGGCAGCCCGAGCTCGAGACCGACCTGGCGCACCTCGTCCTTGAACAGCGTGCGCAGCGGCTCCACGAGCGCGAACTGCAGGTCGTCCGGGAGCCCGCCGACGTTGTGGTGGCTCTTGATGTTCGCGGTGCCCTCGCCGCCGCCCGACTCGACGACGTCGGGGTAGAGCGTCCCCTGGACGAGGAACTCGACGTGCGCCTCGGACTCGATCTCGCGCGCCGCCTGCTCGAAGACCCGGATGAACTCGCGACCGATGGTCTTGCGCTTCTCCTCGGGGTCGGTGATCCCGGCCAGCGCAGACAGGAAGCGGTCCCGCGCGTCCGCGACGTGCAGGGTCACCCCGGTGGAGGCGACGAAGTCCTTCTCGACCTGCTCGGCCTCGCCCTTGCGCAGCAGGCCGTGGTCGACGAACACGCAGGTGAGCTGGTCGCCGACGGCGCGGTGGACGAGCGCGGCGGCCACCGCCGAGTCGACGCCGCCCGAGAGGCCGCAGATGACGCGCCCGGAGCCGACCTGCTCGCGGATGCGGGCGACCTGCTCCTCGATGACGTTGCCGGTGGTCCAGGTCGGCTCGCAGCCGGCGGCCTCCCAGAGGAACCGCTCGAGCAGCCGCTGGCCGTACTCGGAGTGCAGGACCTCCGGGTGGAACTGCACGCCGTACAGGCCACGTGCGACGTCCTCGAACCCGGCGACGGGGGTGTCCGGCGTGACGGCCGTGACGGTGAAGCCGGGGGGCGCCTCGGCGACCGCGTCGCCGTGCGACATCCACACCGACTGCTCCGTCGGCAGTCCGTCGAAGAGCACGCCCGGCTCGGTCACGGTGAGCGCGGTGCGGCCGTACTCCGCCGTACCGGTCTGGGCGACCCGCCCGCCGAGGGCCAGCGCCATCGCCTGGTGGCCGTAGCAGATGCCGAGGGTCGGGACGCCGGTGTCGAAGAAGCCGGGCGGCACCTGGGGGGCGCCGTCGGCGTACACGGAGGAGGGGCCGCCGGACAGGATCACGGCCTTCGGCGCGCGGGCGCGGATCTCCTCCGCGGTGATCGTGTGCGGCACGATCTCGGAGTAGACGCGGGCCTCGCGGACCCGGCGCGCGATGAGCTGCGCGTACTGGGCGCCGAAGTCGACGACAAGAACGAGGTCTGCGTCCGTCATCCCTGAGAGTCTAGGCCGCGTGACGAGCACTCCCCTGCAGCGCCAGCGGACGGCGGCGTGGCGCGTGTGGCAGGCCGACGTGGCCACCCGACCGGCCGGCGACTGGGCCGACCTCGGCGGCGTCGCGGTCCACACGACCGGCATCCCCGTGCGGCACTGGAACGGCGCCCACCTCACCGGCCCGAGCGCCCTGGAGCGCCTCGACGCGGTCGACGCGTGGTTCGCCGGGCGCGGGATGCCCTGGGCCCTGCTCGTGCCCTCCGACCTCGGGCTGGTCCCGCCCGGGATGGCGCAGGTCACGGTGCAGCGCGTCATGCTGCGCGACCTCGAGGCGCTGCCGCCCGTCCCCGACACCCGGCTGCGCTGGGACGCGGCCGAGGACGCGTCGGTCGTCCAGGCGACGGCGTTCGAGAGCCCGCTCGCGGAGGCCCGCGCCTTCGTCACGCCCAAGCTCGTCAACGCGGCCTGCGCCGTCGTCACCGCGTACGACGGGGACGACCCGGTGAGCACGGCGACCCTCGTCGTGGTCGAGGGCGTGGCGGCCGTCTTCGGCGTGGGCACCGCTCCGGCGTACCGGCGGCGGGGGCTGGGCCGCGCGACGACGCTGGCCGTCCTGCACGAGGGCAGGCGGCGCGGCGCGGACCTGGCCTACCTCAACCCGAGCGACAGCGGTGAGCCCGTCTACCGGGCGCTCGGGTTCACCGACGCGCCCGGCTGGGACGTGTGGGCGCTCAGAGAGCCTTGACGGTGTACGTCGGCGTGGCCAGGTAGTACCCCGGTACGGCGGGGAAGCCGACCTTGACGGCGGTCCCCCGGGCGAGCCGGCCCAGGACCGCGACGCCCTGCGCGTTGGTCTTCACGACGACCTTGCGCGACCCGACGGTGAACACCACCGGCCGGCCCACGACGGGGTGCCGGTCGTCGTCGAGGACGGTCGCCTTCACGCCGCCCCGGATCCCGACGGCCTTGAGCACGGTCTTCTCGGCCAGCACCTTGAAGGGCGTGACCGCCTTCACCGCACCGACCTCGCCGTTGCCCGCGAAGGTCGTGGTGATCGCGGTCGTCCCGGCCTTGAGCACCACCGGCAGGCGCAGGTCGGCGATGCCGTCCTCGTCGGTCGTGGCGGTGACGGTCCGGCCACCGCCGAGCCGGGCGGTCACCGCGGCACCCTGCACGGGCGAGTCGTCGGCGTCGGTGAGCGTCGCGAACAGCTCGGTGACGTCGGAGTACTGACCCGCGGCGTCGGCGTCGATCGCGAGGACGCCGGGCGGCGGCAGGAAGCAGGTGTTGTCGCCGTACGCGTAGGTCTTCTCGGCGGCCGTGGTGCCCGCTGCGTCGTCGGCGACGAAGCCCGGACCGGGGGGCGTGGTGACGGCGGTCTCCACCGAGGTCCCGGTGATCGCGGCGCCGGCCGCCAGCGTGGTCTTGAGGGCCTTCTCGAGCCCGTCCTTCGGCAGCGTCACCACGAGGTTGCTGTTCTTCGCGTCGAGCTTGACCGTGGGCTTGAGGTCGGTGCTCGCGGTGCCGCCGACGGTGGCGTCGGTGACCGCACCGCTGTCGTCGACGGACACCACGACCGCCTTGCCGGCGATGGTCGTCGTGACGTCGTAGGCGCCGCCCTCACCGGGCCAGTTGAGGCCGGAGCCGACGTCGGCGAGCTTGACGAACACCTGCAGGCTGCCGTCCGCGGGCGACTTGAGGTTGACCTGCGTGACGTCGAGGGAGCCCTCGTTGTTCTGCCCGGTGGGCGTCGGGTCGGCGTCGCCCGCGGCGTCCTTGTACTGCACGCAGCCCTTGCGCGGCTGGTCGAACAGCCCGCCCGGCGTGGCCGTCGAGGTCGGCGAGGGGCTCGGCGTCGCGCTCGGGCTCGGGCTCGCGCCGGGGCTCCCCGAGTCGGTCGGCACCGGGGTGCCGCCGCCGGAGCAGCTGGCCCCGAACGCGTAGGCAGCGCCGGCCGGCGCGGCCGCGTCGTCCATCGGCACGCGCAGGCCGGGGCTCGCCTGGTACGGCGCCGGGCTGCCGTGCGTCGTCGCGTTCACGATCTGGTTGCTCTCGGCGGTCATCGCCGTGAAGGGCTTGCCCGCCAGGCTGCCGCCCAGCGCCGTCTCCATCGCCGGGACCGCGACCGTCGCGGTCACCGTCGACGCCTTGAGGTCGACCACGACCTTGACCGGGACGGTCGTCGCGGTGCCGGCCACCGTGAGCGTGCCGGTGTCCAGCTCGCCCTGGTCCGGGAAGCCGGGGGCGCCGTCGAAGAACGTGTACATGCTGTGCGTGCGACGGGCCGCCAGGTCGACGACCTTGCCGTTGACGGTGAAGTGCGTGACGAACTCGTCGACGTACGACACCACCGGCCCGAAGTCCTCGAGCTGCGTGACGTGCACGATCGAGCTGAACGAGCCGGCGTCGACGGTGTGCGTCACGTCGACGATGTCCAGGTCGGGGTCGTTGCCCAGGTCGATGACACCCGGCACGGCCGCGCCGTCCTGCACGGTGATCGCGTCGCCCGCCGCGTCCTTGTACGTCGGG
The DNA here is from genome assembly GCA_035495395.1 of Mycobacteriales bacterium. Classification (GTDB taxonomy): domain Bacteria; phylum Actinomycetota; class Actinomycetes; order Mycobacteriales; family SCTD01; genus RYN-111. The sequence continues at coordinate 4,065 of DATJGA010000200.1, forward strand.
GTGCAGGCGGCGGAGGCGGAGCCGAGCAGCGGGACGAAGCCCACCGCTCCGGCGAGCAGGGCGACGCTCGAGGCGCCGACGATCAGTCGGCGAGGCAGGCGGCGAGCGGTCATGTGCGGAGCTCCTGGGTGGCGGGCGAGGTCAGCGCGGTCCCTCCGGATTCGCCGCCCCTGCCCCACTTCCTGCCTCGGGCCGGGCACCAGAACGGCGCGAGGGCGGCGTATCGCTCTGCGATACGCCGCCCTCGGCGTGGCGGTCGTGGGCCCCCCGACCGACGTTCCGCCGTTCTGCAGGCGCCGCCCCCGCAGCGCCTACGCGTGACATTGCGTCACACTCCGGCCGTCGCGGGTAGTCAGTTGTCGGCAAGCCGACACGCACCGTCAGACCGGTCGCGGGCGGCTCTCCGTCGGCGCGACCATGACCTCGACCTTCTGGAACTCCTTGATCGACGAGTAGCCGCTCATCGCCATCGCCTTGCGCAGCCCGCCGAAGACGTTCGTCGAGCCGTCGTCGGTCTGCGCCGGGCCGAACAGGACCTCCTCGAGCGTGGCCACGGGCTCGGTGCGGATGCGCGTGGCGCGCGGCAGGTCGGGGTGGTGGGCGGCGTGCCCCCAGTGCCAGCCGCGCCCGGGCGCCTCCGCGGCGCGGGCGAGGGCGCTGCCCATCATCACCGCGTCGGCGCCGCACGCGATCGCCTTGGCGACGTCGCCGCCGGTGCGCATCCCGCCGTCCGCGATGACGTGGACGTACCGGCCGCCGCTCTCGTCGAGGTAGTCGCGCCGGGCTCCGGCGGCGTCGGCGATCGACGTGGCCATCGGGATGCCCAGGCCGAGCACCGAGCGGGTGGTGTTGGCCCGTCCGGGGCCGACGCCGACGAGGATGCCGGCCGCGCCGGTGCGCATGAGGTGCAGCGCCGACTGGTACGTCGCGCAGCCGCCCACGATGACCGGGACGTCCAGCTCGGCGATGAACCGCTTGAGGTTCAAGGGCTCCGAGCGGGACGAGACGTGCTCGGCGCTGACCACCGTGCCCTGGATGACGAACAGGTCGACCCCGGCGTCGATGACGGTCTGGGCGAACTGCACGGTCCGCTGCGGCGTGAGCGAGGCGGCCACCGTCACGCCGGAGTCGCGGATCTGCTTGACCCGCGCGGTGATGAGGTCGGCCTGGATCGGCGCGCGGTAGATCTCGCGCATCCGGTCCACGGCCCGGTCCTCCGACAGCCCGGCGATCTCCGCCAGCAGCGGCTCGGGGTCGTCGTACCGGGTCCACAGGCCCTCGAGGTCGAGCACGCCGAGCGCGCCCAGCTGACCGAGCTGCACCACGGTGTCGGGGCTCATCACGCTGTCCATGGGCGAGGCCATGAGCGGCAGCTCGAAGTGGTACGCGTCGATCTCCCACGCGAGCGAGACGTCCTCGGGGTCGCGGGTGCGCCGGGACGGCACGATGGCGATGTCCTCGAAGCCGTACGCGCGGCGACCGGTCTTGCCGATGCCGATCTCGATGATGTCGGCCATCACTGCCCGCTGTAGTTCGGGGCCTCGACGGTCATCTGGATGTCGTGCGGGTGCGACTCCTTCAGACCGGCGGCGGTGATGCGGACGAACTGCCCCTTCTCCTGCAGCTCGGGGATGGTGCGCGCGCCGACGTAGAACATCGACTGGCGCAGCCCCCCGACGAGCTGGTGCGCGACGTTGGCGAGCGGGCCGCGGTAGGGCACCTGGCCCTCCACGCCCTCGGGCACGAGCTTGTCGTCGCTGGGCACGTCGGCCTGGGAGTACCGGTCCTTGGAGTACGACTTCTGCGCGCCGCGGGTCTGCATCGCCCCGAGCGAGCCCATCCCCCGGTAGGTCTTGAACTGCTTGCCGTTGGTGAAGACCAGGTCGCCCGGGCTCTCCTCCACGCCGGCCAGCAGGGAGCCGAGCATCACCGTGTCGGCGCCGGCGACGAGCGCCTTCGCGATGTCACCGGAGTACTGCAGGCCGCCGTCGCCGATCACCGGCACCCCGGCCGGCCGGCACGCCTTCATCACCTCGTAGATGGCGGTGACCTGCGGGACGCCCACTCCTGCGACGACGCGCGTGGTGCAGATCGAGCCCGGCCCGACGCCGGCCTTGACGCCGTCGGCGCCCGCGTCGATGAGCGCCTGCGCCCCGGCCTGGGTGGCGACGTTGCCGCCGATGACGTCCACGTGGGCGGCCGCGGAGTCCTGCTTGAGCCGGGCGACCATGTCGAGCACGCCCTTGCCGTGGCCGTGCGCGGTGTCGACGACGAGGGCGTCGACACCGGCGTCCACGAGGGCCATCGCCCGCTTGTACGCGTCGTCGAAGAAGCCGACCGCGGCCGCGACGCGCAGCCGGCCGTCGGAGTCCTTGGTCGCCAGCGGGTACTGGTCCTTCTTCACGAAGTCCTTGACCGTGATGAGGCCCTGCAGCCGGCCGCTCGCGTCGACGAGCGGGAGCTTCTCGATCTTGTTCTTCTGCAGCAGCGCCAGGGCCTCGTCGTTGCTCACGCC
>DATJGA010000201.1:0-3229 GCA_035495395.1 Mycobacteriales bacterium
CTCGTCGAACATCAGCAGCACCAGGGTGGCGCCGAACAGGCCCAGGCCGACCGTGAACATGCCGACGACACCGCCCGAGCGGAAGGCGATGCGCAGCGCCGGCTTGGTGCCGACGGTGTTGGCGGCGTGGGCCACCCGCACGTTCGCGCGCGTCGCCAGGGTCATGCCGACGAAGCCCACGAGCGCGGAGAACGACGCCCCGACGAGGAAGAACACGGAGCGCCCGATGCGGACGTTCGCGTCACCCGGCAGGAGGAACAGCATCCCGAAGACGAGGACCGCGAACGCGGCCAGCGTCTTGAACTGGCGGTTCAGGTACGCCGCAGCGCCTTCCTGCACGGCCGCGCTGATCTCCCGCATCTTCTGCGGACCCTGCTCGGCGGACAGCACCTCGCGGGCGAAGAGGCCGGCGAAGCCGAGCGCCACCACGGCGACGACGAGGATGACGTACAGGAGCGGCTTGTCGTCGGACAGGACCGAGGCGAGCTTCTCGGTCGAGTCCGCAGCCAGGGGCAACGCAGACAACGCAGGGTCCTCCAGGTCAGGGGGCTTGAGCAGCACCGCGATGCGGGCGGTGGAAGGCTACCCGTATCACCGTGACTGGGCTCACACCTGGTCGTAGGTGACGCCCGTCACACCCCTACCTGACGCGGGCCAGCAGCGGCCACGTGAGCCGAACGCTGGTGCCGCCCTCCTGGGACGTGACCTCGACGTCCTCGACGAGCCCGGCGAGGAAGGCGAGCGCGACGTTGGGGTCGCCCGGGCTGTCGCGCAGCAGCTCGTGGACCGGGCCGTCGATGGAGCCGGGCGGCGGACCGAGGTCGATCACCTCGACCACCAGCCGGTCCTCGTCGTCGCTGATCCGCACGACCACCGGACCGTCGAGGCCCTGCTGGCTGTGCAGCGCGACCGCGCGCGAGCAGGCCTCGCCGACGGCGAGCCGGAGCTCGTCGACGAGGTCGTCAGGCAGGCGGGTACGGCGGGCCGCAGCCACGCCCACGAGCCGCGCGGTGCGGACGTGGACAGGCTGGGGCGGGATGCGCAGCTCGACGGTCGCCATCAGTCCTGCGCAGCCACTGCCTCGCTGACCGACTCGTGGATGGGGAAGACCTTCGTGAGCCCGGTGATGCGGAAGATCTTGAGGATCCGCTCCTGCGTGCACACGAGGCGCAGCGAGCCGTCGTGCGCGCGGACCCGCTTGAGGCCCCCGACCAGCACGCCGAGCCCGGTCGAGTCCAAGAACTCCACGGCCTCCATGTCGACCACGAGGTGGTAGCGCCCGTCGTTCACCAGGTCGACGAGCTGCTCGCGCAGCTTCGGAGCGGTGTAGACGTCGATCTCCCCACCGACCGCGACGACGGTGCGGTCACCCTCTTCACGGCTCTCCAGGGTCAGGTCCACGGACGTTCCTCTCGGTCAGGTGTTGCTTACCGTCTTCCCGTCAGACCGGCTTGCCACACTTGCCAATGATGCTCACCCGCCCGGAGACGTTGCTCACCCGGCTCACCGCCGACCCCGAGCGCGCCCGGCGGGTCACGCACGTCGAGCACGTCCCGGCGCGGGAGGGTCGTCCGGTCGCCTGGCCCGACTGGGTGCCGGATCTGCTGCGCACCCGGCTCGCGCTGTCCGGGGTCACCCAGCCGTGGGAGCACCAGGCGCAGGCGGCCGAGCTCGCCCGGGCGGGCCACAGCGTCGTGCTGGCGACCGGCACGGCCTCCGGGAAGTCCCTCGGCTACCTGCTCCCGGTGCTCACCGCCCTGCTCGAGGACGACCGCGCCACCGCGCTCTACCTGTCCCCCACCAAGGCCCTCGCCACCGACCAGCTGCGCGCCGTGCGCGCCTTGTCCCTCACCGAGGTGCGCGCCGCGACGTACGACGGGGACACGCCGCACGAGGAGCGCGACTGGGTACGGCGGTTCGCCGGCCTGGTGCTCACCAACCCCGACATGCTCCACCGCTCGGTGCTGCCGCGGCACGGCGACTTCGCCCGGCTGCTTCGCGGCCTGCGCTTCGTCGTCGTCGACGAGTGCCACAGCTACCGCGGGGTCTTCGGCTCGCACGTGGCGCACGTGCTCCGCCGGCTGCGCCGGGTCTGCGCCCGGTACGGCGCCGACCCCGTCTTCGTCCTCGCCTCGGCGACCGTGAGCGAGCCGGAGGCCTCGGCCTCCCGTCTCGTGGGCCGCCCCGTCGTCCCGGTGACGACGGACGCCTCGCCGCGCGGCACCACCGAGTTCGCCCTGTGGGAGCCGCCGCTGCTGCCCGGCCACGGCGGCGAGCACGGCGCCCCGGTACGGCGGACCGCGACCGCAGAGGCCGCCGACCTGCTCGCCGACCTGGTCGTCGAGGGCGCGCGGTCCCTGGTGTTCGTCCGCTCGCGGCGCGGCGCCGAGGCGGTCGCCCTGGGGGCCCGGAGGGCGCTCACCGAGGCGGTCCCGGAGCTCGCCGCCCGGGTGGCGGCGTACCGGGCCGGCTACCTGCCGGAGGAGCGGCGCGAGCTGGAGCGCAGGCTGCAGAGCGGGGAGCTGCTGGGGGTGGCCGCGACCAACGCGCTGGAGCTGGGCGTCGACGTCGCCGGCCTCGACGCCGTCGTGCTCACCGGGTGGCCGGGCACGGTGGCGTCGGTGTGGCAGCAGGCCGGGCGGGCGGGCCGCGCCGGCCAGGGAGCCCTCGCCGTCCTCGTCGCGCGCGACGACCCGCTCGACACCTACCTCGCGCACCACCCGGAGGCGCTGTTCGGGCGGCCCGTCGAGGCGACGGTGCTCGACCCGGCGAACCCGTACGTCCTCGCACCGCACCTGTGCTGCGCCGCCGCCGAGCTGCCGCTGACCGAGGAGGACCTGCCGCTCTTCGGAGCCACCGCCGAGCAGGTGCTCGACGAGCTCGTCGAGCGCGGCCTGCTGCGCCGGCGGCCGCGCGGCTGGTTCTGGACCTCCCGCGAGCGACCGGACGCCGACCTGCGCGGCGTCGGCGGACCACCCGTGCGGCTCGTCGAGGTCGGCACCGGGCGGCTGCTGGGCACCGTCGACCGCAGCTCCGCGCACAGCCAGGCGCACACCGGCGCCGTCTACCTGCACCAGGGCGAGTCCTACCTCGTCGAGGCGCTCGACCTCGAGGACGGCGTCGCCCTGGTGCGCGCCGACGACCCCGACTACAGCACCTCGGCCCGCGACGTCACGGACCTGCAGGTCGTCGAGGAGCTGGCCGGCACGGCGTACGACGGGGTCCGGCT
>DATJGA010000202.1:0-3889 GCA_035495395.1 Mycobacteriales bacterium
AGCGCCAGGGCCGAAGGTCCCCATGTCTCAGCGCGCGAAGACCTCCACGGCCTGGTGGAAGGTGCCGCGGTTCTCGAAGGGCTGGTCCGGCGTGGCGAGGGCGCCCGCGGTGACGGGCTGGTTGCTGTCGCAGTCGGGCACGTCGCTGCTGCAGACAGCCGGCTTGTGCCACGAGGCCGGGCTCCCGCCGTACTGCTTCTGCACGGACGCGACGGCGGCGGCGAAGGCGGCCCGCAGGACGGCCCGGCAGCCGGCGACCGTGCCGCCTCCGCACGAGGTCGCCTGCAGTCGCGGGTGCGTGCCGAGCGCGGCGCGCACGACCTCGGAGAGCTGGCCGTACCAGCCGTCGTAGAAGCCGGTGGCGGTCGGGCGCTGGTCGAGGACGAGGTCCATCGGGCCCTGCAGGAGCTTCACGACGTCGCTGCCGAGCTGTGGGTCGTACACGCGGTGCACGGCCTGCCGCCAGAAGGCGTCGAAGACCAGGACCGCTGCGCTGTCGTCGTACCAGCCCTTGCCGGTGGTGTCGCGGCGGTGCGCGCCGGTGGCGACCCAGTGCCGCAGCGAGGCGACCAGCGCCTTCTGCGTCGGGTCGGTCGGCGTGCCGAGGACGCGCAGCAGGTCGGGGAGCACCTCGACGCCGCGGAGGTCCTGGGTCGAGGCGTTGCCGCTGATGCCGACGACGTCGGACAGGGTCAGCTTCCGGCCGGCGCGGATCGCGGCGACGGTCGGGTCGCGGAGCAGCTCGTCGCGGTGGACGCGGCCGTAGGACCAGATGCCCGGCGCGGCGGCCCAGGAGCGAGCGGCCTTGTTGTTCCAGGACGCGAGGTAGCCCTGCTTCGGGTCGATCGCGAACGGGTTGAAGGCGTCGCCGTGCCGCGCGTACGAGCCGTCGGAGGCCTTGAACCCCAGCCAGTCCCACTGCCCGGTGCCCTTGATGGGCAGCTCCAGGTCGGTGCCCGGCGCGTGCTGGGGGAACCAGCCGCTGTGCAGCCAGGCGATGTGCTTGTCGTTGACGAAGAACCAGTTCTCGTTGCCGGTGAAGTGGTGCATGGTCCGCACGAAGTCCTGCGGGGTGCGCACCGCTCCCTCGGCGAGGTCGAGGAAGGCCACGAGCGAGCGGATGCCGCGGCCGTTCACCGCGGTCGAGCGCACCAGCGCGTACGGGCGGCCGTGCACGGTCGCGAAGTCGTGCACCGGGCCGTGCACCGAGCGCATCGTCCGCAGCGTGACGGTCGACGGGGGGTTCGCCTCGGTGCCGTCGGCCGGTGCCATGGGCGTGTGCAGCACCTGGTCGCGGTGGGTGAACGCGACGCACCGGCCCTTGTAGAGGTAGTGGTCGCTGCTCGTGGTCGGCGCCTTGCCCGACGGGTCGCACAGCTGCTCGGCGAAGGTGTCGGCGTTGTCGCCGTTCGCGGTCGTGCCGCTCCAGGCGAACGTCGCGGTGTGGCCGATGAGCGGGAACGGGCTCGCGCCCGGGAAGCTCATGCCGCTGGAGTGCACACCCGGCGCGTGCAGCTCGTACTCGACGAGGATCTCGGGGGAGTAGTAGCCCACCTGGGGCCCCATCGCGGCCAGCGCGTGGCCGCTCCTGCTGTGCGAGGCGCCGACGAGCAGCGCGTTGGAGGCGTGGTGCTCCAGCGGGAGGCCGTGCGTGGCGAGCTGCTCGGCCCACGACGGGAACGGCACCGCCGGCGCGGACGGGCTCTGCGTCGAGGCCACGGCGTTCCGGGGCTTGATCGAGCCGGCGTCCAGCACCGCGGCGCTGGAGCTGCCCCGGCCGGGCCGGTCGCTGGCGAAGGGCCGGTCGGCGGTGACCGGTGCCTCGGGGTCCTCGAGGTTCCGGATGTCCTGGTACGCGCGGAGCCCCTTCGCCGCGCCGAGCCGCTTCTGCAGCCGGGCCCGGATGTCGGCCTGCAGGTGCTCGCCGTCGCCGAACACCGTGAACTGGGCGATGAGCAGGTACGCCTCGGCGGCGCTGTCCGCGAGCGTCCAGTCGCGGGGGAGCGCGCCGAGCGCGGCGTACTCCGCCGGCAGCTTCGTCGGGTCGAGCCGGGTCTGCTGGATCCACGCGTTGATGCCGGCGACGTACTGCTTGAGGTCGGCGAGCCCGCGGGCCCCGGCCGCCCCCTCGTCCTTGGGGAGCCGCTCGACCTCGGCGGTGAGCTCCTCCGGCGACCGGTCGAACTGCCCCAGCGTCGCCGCGTCAGCGGGTACGGCGGACGGGCCGAGCAGCTCCGCCGTACTGCCCTCGGCGGTGCGCCGGAGCACGTCCATGAGGAACAGCCGGTCCTGCGCGGTGGCGTAGCCCGCGGCGAACATCGCCGCGGCGCGGGTGGTGCCGTAGATGTGCGGCACCTGGTGCACCGGGTCGCGGACGACCGTCGCGCCCGCGACCGGCGACTCGCTCGTGCCGGTGATCTGGGCGAACGAGGAGTCCTTGTAGAAGTTCTGCAGGTCGCCCTTGGGCTGGCTGGTGATCACCCGGTTGTACATCGCGGCCTGGCTGGTGAAGCTCGTCGGCAGGTCGCCGAGCGCGAGGTTGCGGGCGAGGTCGACGGCGCTCGTCGACTGGCCCTGGCCGTACGCCAGGACGGAGTGGAACCCGGTGCTGCCGGCCACGAAGGCGGGGGGCGTCGCCGAGCCGGCGGTCCCGGCCAGCGTCGCGGCGGAGCTGAGGGCAGCGAGAAGGAGGAGGGGGCGCTTCACGGAGAGTGGTTCTACGCGGAACTGATGAAACCCTGCCGTCACGGACCGTAAGGTCCGTCTCGTGCCCGATCGCTGGACCTCGCCGTGGACCGCTCCCGTCGGCGCCGCCCCTGAGCGGCCGCCGGGTGAGCCCGGCTTCCCCGTGCTCGTCGCGGTGCACGTCGCCGTGCTCGCCGGCCTCACCGGGATCGGCTCGATCTCCCCGGCGGTGGCCGGGAGGTCCGAGACGGCTGCCGCCGTCACCCTCCTCGTCCTGTTCGTCCTCACCGCGGTCGCCGGCTTCCTGGTCCGGGCTCAGCGCACACCGCTGACCGCGTGGGTCGCCGACCTGCTGCTCGCCGCGTCGTCGGCCTACCTGTTCGGCGGGGTCGGCTCGCTCGCGCACGAGCGCGGGGCCTCCGACCCGGCTGCGTACCTGTCCGCAGCGCTCGCCGCGCTGCCGTGGGCGGTGCTCGCCTACGCGCTGCACCGCCGGGTCTGGACCCAGGTGGCGATGGTCATCGCGTTCGCGGTGGCCCTCCAGGCGGCGTTGGCGATGCGGCCCGAGGTCCCTGACGAGGTGGCGGCGGCGTACCTGCTCATCCTGGGCGCGTTCCTCGCCCTGCTGGCCCTCAGCGGGGTCGCCCGGCCGGTCCGCAGCGCGGCGGTTCTCGCGGCCCTGCTCGCGACCGCGGGCGCGCGGGTCCTCGTGCACGAGCAGGCCGCCCTCGGGGCGCTCGTCGCTCTCGGTGTGCTCGCCCTGGTCGTGACGGGCGTGCTGCGCAGCGGGAACCGCTCGCTGCTCCCGGTCACCCTGCTCTCCGGTGTCCTCCTCGGCCCGCCGGTGCTCGAGCCGCTCATCGGGCGCGGGCAAGCGCTCGGGCTGAGCGGCGTCCTGGCGGCCGCCGTCGCCGGCTGGCTGGCGGTGGACCTGAGCCGGCGCGCGGTCCGCCCGCGGCAGGTCGGCGGCGTGTTCGCCGTCGGGCTGCTCGTCGTGCTGCTCAGCGTGCTCACCCTCCTCGGCCACGGTCGCCACGAGCGGCTCGTCGACCTGGTGCACGCCCTGGCCGTTGCCGCCTTCTTCGTCGCCGCCGCGGCCGCGCAGCGCCGGCCCGCAGCGGTGGTGTCCGGCCTGCTCGTGCTCGCCGAGCTGCCGGGCGCGGTGACGTTCGACGGCCCCGACTCGGCCCGGGGCGTGGTGTCC
>DATJGA010000203.1:0-2698 GCA_035495395.1 Mycobacteriales bacterium
CACGGCGACGTCCTACGCGCCGGTCCCCGGCGCCGAGGGCCAGCTCTGCCTCGCCGGCCACGCCAACGAGAACAACTCCTCGACCCCGGTGATGCGCACCGCGCTCGAGGCGCTGGGCGACCTCCTGCACGGGGCCACGGCAGGTCAGGAGACCGTCATCAACACCACGCCGCCCAGCTCCTGACGTCGGTCAGCTCGACAGCGCTGCCAGCAGGGTCTCCCGGGGCGGGGGAACGGGAACCGTCTCGCGGATCTCGCCGTACCGCCTGCGGGCCCGGGCCAGCAGGTCCGGGTCGGACTCGAGCTGGTCGACGGGGTCGAGGGCGTGCACCCGGCGACCCACGGCCCGCAGCATCTCCGGGTCCTGCGGCGCGACCCGGTAGACGACCGACCGCAGGAAGTACGGCATCGACGCAGCCGGGTCGGTGACGTCGACCGCCTCACCGCCCCAGACGCGCGCGCGGTCGCGGTCCTCCGCGGTCACCGCGTCGAACCTGGCCCGCAGGTCGGGGTCGACCTCGGCGGCGAACAGGCTCGCCAGCTCCGCGAGGTCGCCCGCCTTGCCGGCGAGGTCGGCGAGCAGCACCCCCTGGGCGAGCCCGAGCGAGGCGCCGAGCGCGAAGGTCGGGTTGGTGTGGCAGCGCGCGTCGCCGACGGCGAGCAGACCCGGCACGTCCGACGGCGGGCGGAAGGTGTTGCGCAGGTGCCCCATCGGGAGGACCTCGGTGATCGGCTCCGCGACCGCGCGCCAGGGCGCCAGCCCCGGGAGCAGCCCCACCACCCGCTCGTAGGCAGCCTCCGCGCGCAGCTCGCGGAACACGCGGTCCGACGGCGGGACCATCACGACCGTCGAGAAGGTGCCGTTGTCGCCGAGGAAGACCGCGAACCCCAGGTAGCCCAGGTCGCCCCGCGGGCCGCCGAGGAAGGACCCGTACGGCGGGAGCTGCTCGCCGTCGCGGAGCCGGTAGTGCCGGCTGTAGTAGAGCAGCCCGCAGTCGGACTGCTCCGGCTCCGGCGGCGGGTGGCCCTCGGCCTCGAGCCAGGCCGGGACGCGGCTGCCCCGCCCGCCCGCGTCGACGACGAGGTCGGCGTCGACCCGGCCGTCCACGACGGCGACCCCGGTGACCTGACCGGCCTGCACGAGCAGGCCGGTCACCTCGGCCGGGCGCACCTCGACCGCACGGCGCAGCACCGCGTCGAAGACGGGTCGCCGGCAGGCGATCGTGGTGAGGTCGGCGTCCCCCGGTTCGGGTGCCGCGTCGCCCAGGAACCCGCTCAGGGCCACCTCGCCGGCCCCTGCGGCCAGCAGCTCGCCGTACAGGTCGGGGAAGCGGTCGCGGAGGACGGCGCGGCCGAGCCCGAGGAAGTTGTGGGGGTGCCGCGCCTGGGCGACGCCGCCGGCCGACCAGGTGTCGAAGACCTCGTCCGGCTCGGTCGCGGCCGGACCCGGGTCGCGGTCGAGCAGCACCACGTCGTGACCCTGCCGCCCGAGCGCGAGCGCCGTGGCGCAGCCGGCCACGCCAGCGCCCACCACGGCCACCCGCATGACGGCAGGATGCCGCCTTCCGGGCGGTTCGGGAAGGCCGCACCTGAGGGGGACAGGTCCCTGGCCGTGCGCATCACGCCCACCGCACCGGGAACGGGCGGGGGAGGAGGTGCAGCGATGAGTGACCAGACGCGCGTCGTGCACCGTCGTGACCGGCGGCTGTTCGAGCTGGTCGTGGGGGACGACGAGGTCGCGGGCTACGCGGAGTACGTCCCCGGTGAGGGGGTCATGGCCATCACCCACGTGGTGGTCGACCCCGAGTACGCCGGGCAGGGCTACGGGAGCGCCCTCGCGGAGGCCGCGCTGAGCGAGGCGAGGGACCACGGGCTCGGCGTGCTGCCGCTGTGCTCGTTCGTCCGGGCGCACGTGCAGCGCAACCCGCGGCACGTGGCCCTGGTGCCGATGGAGCAGCGCAGCAGGTTCGGCCTGGCGGCCTAGGGGGCCTACGCTCCGGCCATGCCGACCGACACCGAGCTCGTCGAGCTGGCCGCCCGTCGCGACCGCTGGCGCGCCGAGCACCTGCGCCCCACCGCCGAGCGACCGGTCAGCAGCGGCAGCGGCATCCACCACGCGGCGCTGATCTGCGCCGACGTCGAGCGCACCATCGGCTTCTACCAGGGGCTGCTCGGCTTCCCGCTGATCGAGCTGGTGGAGAACCGCGACTACCCCGGCTCGACGCACCTGTTCTTCGACGTCGGCAACCGCACGCTGCTGGGCTTCTTCGACTTCCCCGGCCTCGGGCTCGAGCAGGGCGTCGAGGCCATCGGCGGCGTGCAGCACATCGCGATCCACGTCGAGCGGCCGCGCTGGGAGGAGCTGCGCACCCGTCTCGACGAGGCGGGCATCCCGTACGTCGGGCCCGACCGGGGCATCGAGGAGTCGATGTACCTGCGCGACCCCGACGGCATCGGCATCGAGCTGCTCAGCGACCCGCTCATGTTCTTCGGCGGTCAGCAGCTCGACGCCTGACAGGAGACGTCCCCGCGGCGTCGAAGTGCGCTGCATGCGCCCCCGCCATGCCGTGCTGCCCGCTGCCCTCGTCCTCCTCGCCGGCACCGCCGTCGCGTCCGCCCTCGGGAGCGGTCCGGTCTCCGCCCTCCAGGGCTACGAGCTCACGCACCGCGGCCTCGGTGCCCGGACCACGCCCACCAC
>DATJGA010000204.1:0-2820 GCA_035495395.1 Mycobacteriales bacterium
CGGCCGAGGCCGAGCCCGCCCCGCTCCCCCGGAAGCGGGCACCACGCCAGGCCGCACCCGAGTCCTGACCGTCCCTCACCATCCCCCCTCCCCATCGCCTAGGAAGGCACCCCATGAGCACGCTCACCGACAAGCTCCCCACGCTCGACCTCGACGAGGCCAAGAAGCCGCTCTTCGCGGCCGTCGGCGTCATCGACCTCACCGTGGAGCAGGCCAAGGAGCTCCCGGCCGAGGCCAAGAAGCTCCAGGCCAAGGTCACCGAGACCGTCAACGCCAAGGTCGAGGCCGCTCGCGCGGCGCGCACCGAGCAGGTCAAGGCCGTCCCGGCCCAGCTCAAGGCCCTCCCGGCCAAGGCGCAGGCCAAGGCGACCGAGCTGCGCAGCGAGGTCAAGACCCGCGTCGCCAAGGCGCAGGCCGACGCCGAGCTCCGCTACGCGACGCTGAGCGCCCGTGGCGCCAAGCTGGTCGCGCAGATCCGCAAGCAGGAGACCACCACCGCCGCGATCGCCGAGGGCAAGGCCGCCGTCAAGAAGGCCGAGTCCACCGCGAAGACCGCCACCAAGGCTGCCAAGACCGCCACCAAGGCCGTCGAGGACGCCGTCGAGCAGGTCGGCTAGTCCTGCCCGCCTGAGCAGGCAGTCCGGAAGGCGGACCCCCGTCCGCGCGCCGGCTGCCCCGTAAGACCCACGACCCCTGTTCGGACCGCCTCCCCCCTGCGGCCCGAGCAGGGGTCGTGCGCATGCGCCAGGATGTGGACGTGCCCGACCTCTTCTTCCACCCGGCCTTCGCCCTCATGAGCCTCATCAGCCTCGGGCTGTTCGTGCTCAAGGTCTGGGCGCTCGTCGACTGCATCACCCGCCCCGCCGCCGCCTTCGAGCTGCACAACAAGCTCACCAAGGTGGCCTGGCTGGTGATCCTCGTCCTCGCCGTCCTCATCGGCGGCATCGGCCTGCTGGGCCTCGCGGGCACGGTCGCCGCGATCGTCTACCTCGTGGACGTGAAGCCGGCGGTCAGCGGGCAGTCCCTCTGACCCAGCTCGTCGGCACGGGCGACCCCGTCACGGTCGTCGCCCACGGCCTCGGAGCCACGGTCGCGGAGACGCGGCCGTACCTGTCCGGCGTACCCGGCACGAAGGCCTTCCTCCAGCTGCGCGGCCACGGAGCCGCGTGGACGGGCGAGCCCGGCTACCAGGTGCTGGCCGACGACGTGCTCGCCGAGGCCGACCGGCTCGGTGCGACCCAGGCGCTCGGCGTCTCGCTGGGTGCCGGCGCGCTGCTGCGGCTGCTGTCCCAGCACCCCGCCCGCTTCCGCCGGGTGGTCCTCGTCCTGCCCGCGGCGCTCCACGAGGCCCAGCCGTCCGCCGTACGGCGGGCTGGTGCCCTTGCCGGCGCGCTGCGCGCGCGGGACCGCGCCGCGGTGCTGGAGCTGGTGCGCGCCGAGCTGCCCGAGGAGGGCCCGTGGGCGGAGGCGTACGTCGCGGCCCGGACCGACCTGCTGCTCGGGTCCGGCCTCGGGCCGCTGCTGGCGGCGCTCGAGACCGACGTGCCGGTGCCGGACCCCGAGCTGCTCGCCCGGGTGAGCGCGGACGTCCTGGTGCTCGGCGCCGAGGGCGACGACGTGCACCCGGCGGCGGTGGCGCGCGAGGTGGCTGCGGCGATCCCTGGCGCCCGGCTTGTCCTCTTCGCCCGGCCGCGTCCCCTTGTGCACGAGCGCGCTCGGGTGCGCGAAGCGGTCATGGCGCACCTTGCTGGGCCGACCGGACGAACCGGGCGTGACCAGGTGGTCGATGCGGCGGGTGCCGGCGCTCCCCGAGAATCAAGGCAGGAGTTGCCCGGGGATGCGCCGAATTGAGCATCACTCGGGAGAGTGACGTCAGCGGTGGGCCGTATCCGTGCTGGTGGACGGGTCGTTTCTCCGGTCAGACGCCACCCACCCCCCGATCGAAGGACCGCAGATGAGCCACATCGCCACCGTCACCGCCGACCTCGAGCTCCGCCTGGTCGTCCCCGGCGGTCCGTCGCTCCCGGTCCTCGCGGGGCTGCGCTACAGCGCGGACGACCCGTGGGCCGTGACGGTGACCTTCCAGACCGGTGGCGAGGGCGACGGCATCGTCGAGTGGATGTTCGCCCGCCAGCTCCTCACCGAGGGCGTGGCCGGTCCGGTCGGCGAGGGCGACGTCCGGGTGTGGCCCGAGATCCACAGCGGCGAGCGCGTCGTCAACCTCGCGATGGCCTCCCCCTCCGGCGCGGCGCTGTTCGAGATCGACCGCGACGACCTGGTGGAGTTCCTGCAGCAGACCTACCTCGCCGTGCCGACCGGCAGCGAGGCCGCCGTCGTCGACCTCGACGCCGAGCTCGCCCGGCTGCTCGCCGACTAGTCACCACCGCGTCTCACGAAGGGCCCCGCTCCGGCGGGGCCCTTCGCGTTGTCAGGCCATCCCCGCCCGGAGGTCGAGGTCGTCCGGCGGCTGCTCCGGTGTCCGCCACCCGATGTAGGGCTTGCCGAAGAAGACGTGCAGCTCGTTGGCCCGGTCGACCATGTGCGGCCACGCGCTCGCGAAGGCCTGCGGGTCCTGCGCCTTGATGGCCGCGGTCACCGGAGCGAAGTCCTCGCGCAGGTACGCCGTCATCTCCGGCTCGTACTTCGGCCGGCTCTCGGCGCACAGCGCGAGCTGCTTCGCGGCCGACTTGGCGAAGTACGCCGCGAGCGGCCAGTTGCCGGCGAGCGCGGCGTGGTAGCAGCGGTGCAGCCGCGGTCCCACCTCGGCCATCAAGCGGTCCATGCCCGGCTGCATGCGGGCCAGCTCGTCGATCGTCAGCT
>DATJGA010000205.1:0-14721 GCA_035495395.1 Mycobacteriales bacterium
GTGCACGAGCAGCGTCACGTCACCGCCGTCGTCGAGGATCATGTTCGGGCCGCCGGCCTCGCCCCACGCGAGCGCCTGCTCCGTGCACCACCAGTACTCCTCCAGCGTCTCGCCCTTCCAGGCGAACACCGGTACGCCGGCGGGCGCGTCCAGCGAGCCCGCCGGCCCGACCGCCACGGCCGCGGCGGCGTGGTCCTGGGTGCTGAAGATGTTGCAGCTGGCCCACCGGACCTCGGCACCGAGCGCGACGAGGGTCTCGATGAGCACCGCGGTCTGGACCGTCATGTGCAGCGACCCGGTGATGCGGGCGCCGGTCAGCGGCTTGCTCTCGCCGTACTCGGCGCGCATCGCCATCAGGCCGGGCATCTCGTGCTCGGCGAGGCGGATCTCCTTGCGGCCGAACTCGGCCAGGGAGAGGTCAGCGACCTTGAAGTCCATCGGGATCCCATCGGTGGTGCGTGCAGGTCCTCCTATTCTCGCAGAGGGCGCGCTCGCGCCACGGCCGGGACTCGTGCCACGCTCGGTCGGTGCCCCCCGTCGACCCCGGCCTCGAGCAGATCGCCGTCACCAGCACCCCGTTCGCCCGGACGCTGGGCGCACGGGTGCGCGAGCTCGACCGGACCCGTGCGGTGCTCGAGCTGCACGCGGCGGAGGGACTGCGCAACCACCTCGACGGGCCGCACGCGGCGGTCCTGTTCGGGCTGGCCGAGACCGCGGCCGCCGCCGTGTGCCTGAGCGCGTTCGAGGACCTCGTCGCGCACGGGGCGGTGCCGCTCGTGAAGGGGGCCGAGATCAGCTACCTCGCGGTCGCCCGGGGCCGGGTCACCGCGACCGCTCAGCTGGCGTGCGAGGAGCAGGGCGTGCGCGACTCGGTGGCCGCCCGTGGCGTCGCGGTGTTCCCCGTGGACGTGACCATCACCGACGAGGCCGGGACGGTGACCACCCGCTGCCGCGCGGACATGGCCCTGAAGCAGTACCTCTAGGACGCGCCGCGGTCGAGGTCGGGCTCGAGGTACAGCTGCCGCGCGAGGGGCTCGACCGCCCGCACCCGGGCCTCCGCAGCGTCGATGGCGCGGGCCACCTCCGGCAGCCCCAGCGACGGGGCCACGGCCACCTTCGCGGCGACGAGCAGCTCCTCCGGACCCAGGTGCAGGGTCTTGAGGTGGATGACGCGCAGCACCGTGCTGCCGTCGACGAGGGCGGTGCGGATCGCCTCGACGGAGTCCCGCGAGGCCGACTCCCCGATGAGCAGGCCCTTCATCTCCACGGCCAGCACGACGGCGACCGCACCGAGCAGCAGCCCGATGCACAGGGTGCCGATGCCGTCCCAGACCGGGTCGTCGGTGAGCAGCGTCAGGCTCACGCCGAGCAGCGCGAGGACCAGCCCGATGAGGGCGGCGAGGTCCTCCAGCAGCACGACGGGGAGCTCGGGGCTCTTCGCGTGCCGGATGAAGGCCGCCCACGACTGCCCGCCCTTCAGCGGCCGGGTCTCGCGGATCGCGGTGCGGAAGGAGAAGGCCTCCGCCACGATCGCGAAGCCCAGGATGCCGAGGGCCACCGACGCCGTCTCGAGGTGGTGCGGGTGCCGGATCTTCTCGACGCCCTCGTAGACCGCGAACACCGCGCCGACCGTGAACAGCACCACGGACACGACGAAGGCGTAGAAGTAGCGCTCGCGGCCGTAGCCGAACGGGTGCCGCTCGTCGGCCTCGCGCCGGGCGCGCCGGCCCCCGACGAGCAGCAGCACCTGGTTGCCGGAGTCCGCGAGCGAGTGGATCGCCTCCGCGAGCATCGACGAGGAGCGGGTCACGAGGAACCCGACCAGCTTGGCGCCGGCGATGGCCAGGTTCGCGGCCAGCGCGGCGACGACGGCCTTGCCGCCTCCCGAGGCGCTCACCGGCGCAGCGCGTCCTTGAGCTCGTCGATCGGCCGCACCGGAGAGGGGTCCACGCCCTCGGCGAGAGCGAGGTACGTCGTGGCCCAGTCCGCGAGGTGCACGAGCGAGGCGATCCGCTGGAACGCGGACGAGCCCTCCGCCAGCAGGCTGCTGACCTCGACCCCGCGGCTGTGCGCGAGCTCGGTGACGACGTCGGCCCGACGCGCGGTCCTCGGGTGCTCCTCCGTGTCGCGCAGCAGCACGAGGTGCAGGCGGGTGCGGTCGTCCGTCTCGTCCTCGGTGCGGTCCCGGAAGATGTCGAGGTCGCGACCGCCGGCGAACGGACCGTCCAGCGCCACCACCTGGTTGTGGCCTGCCTCCGGCAGCGCACCCCAGACACCGGGCGTCTTGGCGTTCTCGTTCAGCTGGCAGGCGAAGCGGTACGCCGCAACGGCGGTGAGCGCCGAGGCGCCCCAGACGACGGGCAGCCGGCCCGCCAGCCCGAGCGCCAGGGTCTTCGCCGGGTTCAGGATCAGCTCGGCGTCCGGGCGGTGCCGGCCGGCGAGCTGCTCGAGCAGCACGGCGGTGGCCTCGACCTCCTCCGGGCTGCAGGAGAGCAGACCGAGCGCGTTGCCCGCGATGACCAGGGGCGTGGCCAGCGCGAAGACCGAGGCGCGCGGCTGCCGTCCCTGCGTCACCGGCACGAACACGCCACGGCCACGTGAGGCCAGGTCGTGCACGGGGGACCCGTGGGCGCCGACGACGAGCAGCCGGCAGCCCCGGCGCACCGCCTCCTCGAGCGCGGCGAGCGTCTCCTCCGTCGTCCCGGAGCAGGAGACGGCGACGACCAGGTCGGCCGCCCCCACCCAGACCGGGAGCACGGGGGCCCGCACGCTGATGACGGGCACCGGGCACTCGGGCCCGGCCACCGCGGTGAGCAGGTCACCGGCGATCGCCGAGCCACCCATCCCGAGCACGACGACGGACCGGGGCAGGTCTTCCTGCGCCAGCCGGGCCACGTCGGCCTCGGCGCTCAGCACGGCGGCCTCGCGCACCTGCGCCGCGCCGGAGGCGACGGCACGCAGCATCCCCGCCGGGTCGCCGGCCTCCAGGCCGGCTGGGTCGTCCAGCAGCTCGGCCGCGCTCACCCGCGCCTCACGACGGCCGGCGCGCCTCGTCGACGAGCAGCACCGGGATGTCGTCGCGGACCGGGTAGGCCAGCCCGCACCCCGTGCAGACCAGCTCGCTCGCGGCGTCGTCGGCACGCAGCGGGGCCTTGCAGTCCGGGCAGGCGAGGATCTCGAGCAGCGCGGGGTCCAGCTTCATGCGCGCAACCCTAGCGGGAGCGGATCACGGCGAGGACGGCGTCGCGCGCCGCGGCCATCGTCGCCTCGTCGCGCGCCTCGACGTTGAGGCGCAGCAGCGGCTCGGTGTTGGACGGGCGCACGTTGAACCAGGCCCCGTCGCCCAGCTCCACGGTCAGGCCGTCCATCTCGTCCTGCGGGTGGTCGGCGTACCGCTCCTTGAGCTCGGCGAGCTTGGCCGAGGTGTCCTCGACGCGCGTGTTGATCTCCCCGGAGACGGCGTACCGGTCGTACTCCGACAGCAGCGCGGACAGCGGCAGCGGCTGGCCGCCGAGCGCCGCCAGGGTGTGCAGCGCGGCGAGCATGCCGGAGTCGGCGTTCCAGAAGTCGCGGAAGTAGAAGTGGCCGGAGTGCTCGCCGCCGAAGACCGCGTCGTGCGCGGCCATCTCCGCCTTGATGAACGAGTGCCCCACCCGGGTGCGGATCGGCGTACCGCCGTGCTCCCGGACGACCTCCGGCACCGACCGCGACGTGATGAGCGAGTGGATGACGACGGAGCCGGGGACCCGCGCCAGCTCGCGCGCCGCGATGAGCGCGGTGAGGGTCGACGGGCTGACGATGCCGCCCTTCTCGTCGATGACGAAGCACCGGTCCGCGTCGCCGTCGAAGGCCAGTCCCAGGTCCGCGCCGGTCTCGACCACCTTGGCCTGCAGGTCGCGCACGTTGTCGGGCTCGATCGGGTTGGCCTCGTGGTTCGGGAAGGAGCCGTCGAGCTCGAAGTACATCGGCACGACGTCCAGGGGCAGCCCCTCGAGGCAGGCGGGCACGGTGTAGCCGCCCATGCCGTTGCCGGCGTCGACGACGACCTTGAGCGGGCGCATCCCGTCCAGGCCCGGCACCAGCGTGCGCAGGTGCTCCGCGTACGCCGGGAGCAGCCGCTGCTCGGTCACCGTGCCGCTGCCGGTGCTGGGCACGCCCTCGTCGAGGAAGCGCTCCGCGTCCGCGCGCACCTGCGCCAGGCCGGTGTCCTGGCCCACCGGACGGGCACCGGCGAGGCAGAGCTTGATGCCGTTGTACTCGGCGGGGTTGTGCGACGCGGTGAACATCGCGCCCGGGACGCCCATCGAGCCGGCGGCGAAGTAGAGCAGGTCGGTCGAGCCGAGGCCGGCGTCGACGACGTCGACGCCCTGCGCCGTGACGCCGCGTGCGAACGCCTGGCTGAGCTCGACGCCGGACTCGCGCATGTCGCGCGCGACGACCACGGTCGGCGCGCCCGCGAAGCGGGCGAAGGCCGCGCCCAGCGCCTCCGCGATGCGGGCGTCGAGCTGGTCGGGGACGACGCCGCGGACGTCGTAGGCCTTGACGATGCGGGACAGGTCGGTCACGTCACCGACCCTACGGGGCCGCTACTTCGCGGCGGTCTTCCGGGCCTTGTCGAGCACGTCGGTGACCTGGAGGTCCGTGCCGGACTCGGTCCAGGTGCGGCGCTCGCAGGTGTGGCAGGAGACGAAGTCGACGACCGAGCCGTCGGTGAGCGTCATCGTGATGCTCATGACGCGGCTGCTGGCGCAGTGGACGCAGGTGGCGAGCTCGCGGGTCGGCGTGGTGACGAGGGACATCGGGTGCGCTCCTGAACGGCCGGTGGGCTGGTGTCACTCACCCTTTCGGAGCAACCGCCCTGGGGCTTGAGGAACCGGCGTGTCGTACCCTTACCGGGACGAAACGGACAGGTCAGCCGGGAGTCGGCAGCGCCCGCAGGTGCCCCCGCCGGCCGCTCGTCTCGGCGTACACCGGGGGGCGCTGCTGCTCCGGGCGGCCCGCCTCGCGCACCGCGTCCGCGAGCGCCTCGAGGTCGTCGCTGCTGCGCAACCGGGTCTGGGCCGGGTCGGGGTCGTGCCGCACGACCTCCCAGCCGCGCGGGGCGGTGAGGCGCGTGGCGTGCGCGTCGCACAGGTCGTAGGTGTGCGGCTCGGCGTACGTCGCCAGCGGCCCCACCACGGCGGTGGAGTCGGCGTACACGTAGGTGAGCGTCGCGACGGCAGGCAGCGCGCACGCCGTGCGGGAGCAGCGCCGGACAGGACTCACGGGGCAGGACGCTAGTGGCCCGGGTGCCGCACGGCCACCATGCGGCCCGTGTCGCGTGCCAGGCTCGCAGGGTGACCCCGCCCCGCCGACGTGAGCGCCGGGGCCGCGGCCGGCGCGGGAGCCTGCTCCCCGAGGTCGTGCAGGTGGGCGGGACGCGGGTCCGGCTCCCCCGGTGGCGGGACCGCTCCGGCCGCTTCGCGGCGCTCGTGCACGACGAGGTCGGCGCGGTGCAGCGGCGCTGGTCGGAGCAGCTCGGGGAGCTGGCGGTCCGCGTCGAGGACGTCCCGCCGGAGGACGAGGGGACGGCGACGGAGGGCGTCGCCCTGGTCCGGGCGGAGCCGGGGGTGCTCGTCGTCTACCGCCGGCCGGTCGAGCTGCGGGCGGAGGACGAGGAGGACCTGGCCGACCTGGTGCACGAGCTCGTCGTGGACGCGGTCGCCGAGCTGCTCGGCGTCGACCCCGACGACGTCGACCCGGATCAGGGGTAGCCGGCCTCGTCGTCCTGCCTGGCCGTCGGGCGCGGCACGAGCTGGGCCGGCCCCTGCAGGGTCAGCAGCGCCGACAGCGTGCCGCGCGCACCGTGCTCGCGCAGGTACCGCGCCGCGTAGACCGGTCCGGAGTCGGCCTCGGGCCGGACCTCCACGGCCAGGCGGGCGCTGGTGCCGGGCGGGAAGAACGACGTCAGCCGGAAGGCGACCGTCCGTCCCGCTGGGATCGCCACCCGCCGAGGTGGCGGAGCGGCCGCGGAGCCCCGGACGGGGATCGGCGTGATGGTCACGGAGGCCGCCGTGTCCGGTGCGCTGAGGATCAGCGTGCTCTCCGTGGGGCGGTCGATGACCAGGTCGGTCAGCAGGGCCGACCCCGACAGCGGCAGCGCGGAGCCGACGAAGGCGATGTCCACGATGCGCGTCACCTGGAACTGCTGCGAGTCGAGCACGTAGCCCGCCGCGACGACGGGCGCCCCCGAGCTCGTGACGGTCACCATGAGCGGCGACGCGGCGGCCAGCGGGGTGAGGTCGACGAGGACCGAGTGCTTGGCCGGCACCTCGCGCTCCTCCATGCCGGCCGGCACGAACTGGCCGTCCTTCAGGGTGACCTTCAGGCTGACCGTCGTGTCCTCGTCGGACGGGTTCCCGACGATGAGGTACCGCTTGCCGAAGTCGCTGGGGATGCCCGGCACGACCACCTCCTGGGCGGGCGGCAGGACCTGGGGCAGGTAGTCGAAGCCGAGCGGCACGCCGTTGGCGCCGCGTCCCGTCGCCACGGCGGACACGACGCGTCCCTGCCGGCTCGTCACGTGCACGACGACGTGGTAGGCGTCCGGGGCGAGCGTGTCGAGCGGCACGAGCAGGCGGGTGTGCGGGGCGACGGTGAGACCGGCGCCGGGGCGGGGGTCGAACGGCCCGCCGCGCCCGAAGACGGTGACGTCGACGGTCGCCGGGGTGTCGTCGACGTTGGCGAGGACCAGCACCGACTGGTCGATCACGGCGGTGCTCGCGCCGATCAGCCACGCGTCCCGCTTCGGCGGCTCGCACCGCAGGTTGCCGAGCCCGCGGAAGCGCCCGTCGGTGCCGCGGCTGACCTGCTCGACCTCGAGCCCCGTCGCGAGGGCACCCGTCGCGGTGACCGCCAGCCCGTCCGCGTTCGTCGCGGTGCCGAGACCGCTCACCACCTGACCGGGACGGTCCAGCGGCACGCGCTTCGAGGGCTGCGGGTACCGCGCGCCCACGACGCTGGTGACCGCCGTACCCCCGACGGCGGTCCGACCGGCGGGGAGCGGGGCCGCGCCGACGCTGACGCGGGTCTGCAGCGTCCCGGGGGTCTGCCGCAGGTCGGGGCACACCGCCGTCGCGCTCTGCACCTCGACCTGGTGCTCGCCGTCGCGCGCGGCAGGGGTGCCGCCCACGGCCGCCACCGCGCCGGTGCCGAGGGCCAGCAGCAGCACGACGCCACCGAGGGCCAGCGGTGGGCGGATCACAGCGCTGCCCTCGACCGAGGTGCCTGCTTCACGTCGTCCTCCAGCTCCACGTCGTCCTCCAGCCCGGTACGGCGACGGCCCGCCGGGAGGGCCAGCACGAGCACCGCGAGAGCGGCGACCAGCTCGGTCAGCAGCGCCGTGCGCCGTCCGGCCTGGGCGTGCGACAGCTCCAGGTGGCCCCCGGCGGCGGGGACCTCGAACGCCTGGGCCCACCCCCACGCCGTGCGGCGCGGGAGCGCGTGGCCGTCGACGCGGGCCCGCCAGCCGCCGTCGCGCGCGTCCGCCAGGACGAGCAGCCGCCCGGGGTCGCCGGAAGGGATCTCGGCCGAGGCGCCCTCGCGACCGGCAGGCACCGGCGCCGGCGGCGTGAGCCGCAGGTCGCTCAGCACCGGCGCGCGGTCGCCGGCCAGCGCGTGCCGGGCGAGCCCGGACGGCAGCAGGGAGAGCCGGCTGCTCGGCGCGAGCACGCGCCACAGGTCGACGTCGCCGGCGCTCCGGCGCACCAGGCCGGGCTGGGCGTCGAGGGCCGCGGCGACCTCGTCGGCGCCCGGGCCGGACCGCAGCACGACGTACCGGACGGCCCGCGTCGCCAGTGCCTCGGCGGCGTCGGAGCCGCGCGGCGAGGCCAGGTCGGCCACGATGCCGTCGAGGGCGCGGCGCTGGTCGGGGGTCGGGCGCAGCCCGACGACGGCCGTCGTGGGGCCGGCTCCCCGCAGCAGGTCGTAGCCGAGCCGGCCGTCGCCCCTCGGCACGAGCGCCAGCGCCCGCAGCCCCGGCGTCCCCTCGACCTCCGCGCGCGCGAAGGCCGGCAGCACCTCGGTCGGTCCGCGGTCGAGCGGCCCGTCGGCGCCGCGGACCACCCACGTACCGGCCGCGATCACCGGTGCCGCCGCGGCGAGCCCGGCGGTGAGGACGGCCGCGACCTGGCGCCACCCGAAGCTGTGCCCGGCCAGCTGCCGCCGCGCGGCGTGACCCGCCACGAGCGCCGCCACGACCAGGCACAGCGCGGCGAGCTGGAGCGGGACGCCCGGCCAGAGCGCCCGACCGGAGAGCTGCACGCGCGCGAGCGCACCGGCCCCGGCGAAGCCGAGGAGGGCGACGCCCCAGGCGACGAGGGCGAGCCGCTGGAACGACCGGCGCAGCAGCCCCGCGAGCCCCGCGAGCAGGACGCCGACCATCACCACAGCGGCCGGGACCCCCGGACCGCCCGGGTCGAGCACCAGCAGGTGCCACGCCGGCACCGCCGGGTCGGCCGGCTGCTGCCCGGCCACGAACAGCCGTGGGTCGCCGAGGGCGGCCGCCGACCACGGGAAGAGGACGACGGCCGGTACGACGGCCACGGCCAGCGCGGCCAGGGCCCTCCTGACGCGGCCGCGGCGCAGCAGCACGAGCGCGCCGACGAGCAGGACGAGCGCGGCCAGCGGCCACAGGAGCGGCGCGAACGCGCAGGTCACGGCCAGACCCAGGCCGAGGGCCCACACCCGCCACCACCCGCGCTCCGCGGGGTCGACCAGCAGGACGGACGCCGTGGCGAGGGCGAGGACCGGCAGCGCGACCTGCACCACGGCGGCGTCCAGCCGCCCCGCGGCGACCGCCCCGGTCGCGACCGGCAGCAGCGCCCACGTCACCGCGGCCCACAGCCGCAGGTAGAGGTGCCGCACGAGGCGTGAGGCCGCGAAGTACGCCGAGAGGCCGGCGAGCGGCACGCAGCCCAGCAGCAGCGCGTCGACCGCGAGCCAGGGCTTGCCCAGCAGCACGGTCGAGAGGACCGCGAGCGCCGCGGTCGCCGGCGACGCCGCGGCCCGGGTGCCCACCGAGACGTCGTGCCAGGAGGCGGCGTAGGACAACCACAGGTCGCGGGCGCCGGTCGGCGGGGCGAGCAGCGCCCCGCCGTGCAGCGCCCCGCCGTGGAGGGCGAGCACCGAGCGCTCGGCGACGAGGGCGACCGCGGTGAGGCCGAGGAAGAGCAGCACCCCGGGTCGCAGGAGCAGGGTGCGCAGGACGCCGGGCCCCGAGGAGGAGTACTCGTCGTACGCGTCGGTGCCGTCGCCGGTCGGCTCGCTCAGCGGGCCGCCGAAGGGCGAGGCCGCCGGCCGGCCTCCCGCGAGCCAGTCCCCCAGGGCGCCGAGGCGCGCCCGGATGCGCACGGCGCGGGAGGCGAACAGCGGGCGGAGCCGGCGCTGCGACAGCGTCCGCGTCGCGGCACGGGCCCGGCGGGCGCGGTGCAGCCGCACCGGGTGCCCGAGGACCGCGAGCAGGGCGCGCCACTCGTCTGCCGCTGCCGCCGGTTGCCGGGTGAGCAGCAGGCCGAGCGAGCGGAGCACGGTCGCGACGAGCAGCCTCGGCACGAGGGTGGCGAGCCGCAGGGCGCCGGCATGGGCGAGCAGCACGTAGAGCGCGTGCCGCCGGTCGGTGCTCGCGGCCCGACCGGGTGCGGCGTCGGTGAGGCGGTGACCGGTGGTCGCGGCGCGGACGTGGCGCACCCTGGCATCGGGCACGACGACGACGCGGTGGCCGGCGGCGTTGACCTTCCACCCGAGGTCGAGGTCGTCGCGGAAGACGGTCAGCGCGGGGTCGAGCCCGCCGACCTGGTCCCACACCTCGCGGCGCACGAGGGCGGCCGCCGTGCCGACGGCGAGCACGTCGCGCACGGCGTCGTGCTGCCCCTGGTCGTGCTCGCGGTGCTCGAGGCCGGTCTCCCGGTGGCCGGCCGCGTCGGTGGTGAAGCCGACCTCGACGAGGTACCGGGGGTCGTGCCAGTCGCGGACCTTGGGGCCGAGCACGGAGGCCGACGGGCTGTCGGCGGCGTGCTCGAGCAGCTTCTGCAGCGCGGTCGGGTCGACAGCGACGTCGTCGTGCAGCAGCCACAGCCAGGCCGGGACGTGCTCCTCGGGTCCGAGCGTCGCCAGCGCGGCGGCGACGGCGGCGCCGTACCCGGTCGTGCGGGGCAGCTCGAGGACCTCGCCGTACGCGGCGCGGAGCAGCTCCGCGCTGCCGTCGGTGCTGCCGGTGTCGACGCAGAGGACCCTGGCCGGGACCTTCGTCGAGGCGGCGAGGGCGGCGAGCGCCTCGGGGAGCCAGTCCGCCCCGTCGTGCGCGACGAGCACGGCCAGCACGTCGACCGTGGCCGGCTTGCGGGGGGTGCGGCGCCGCTCAGGACGGCGGGTCGGGGGCGTCTCGTCGGGGGTCGGCTGCTTGGAACGCGGTGGCATGGAGGGAGGACCGTCGAATCAGCGTTGGGGGGCGCGCCGGGGTGCAGCGCACCCGTCGGCCGGGCGGGCCCAGCCTAGTGCGTCGGGACGAAACCGACGGTCGGGGTCAGCC
This sequence comes from Mycobacteriales bacterium, assembly GCA_035495395.1. Taxonomy (GTDB): domain Bacteria; phylum Actinomycetota; class Actinomycetes; order Mycobacteriales; family SCTD01; genus RYN-111. The sequence goes on from DATJGA010000205.1 coordinate 10,568, forward strand.
GGCCGCGCGCTTGAGACGACGCCGCTCGCGCTCGGAGAGCCCGCCCCAGATGCCGAAGCGCTCGTCCTGCATGAGGGCGTACTCCAGGCACTCCTGCTTGACCTCGCAGCTCACGCAGATGCGCTTGGCCTCGCGGGTGGAGCCGCCCTTCTCCGGGAAGAAGGCCTCCGGGTCCGTCTGGGCGCAGAGCGCCTTGTCCTGCCACGAGAGCAGCGTCTCGTCGGTCTCGTCGATCCCCGTCGTCATCGCGACCAGCTCGATCATCACGCCTCCTGCGGTGGTGGTGCCGCTACCGGTGCAGCGAGCTCGTGTCGCGGGAGCGGCGACGGGGCTTCGTCTCCGCGTCGGGGGAACGACACGTAGAGAATTACACGCGTGTCGTCCTTCCCCGTCAAGGGGGGAGCGTGCTATCGCCCGAAAGGGTCAGGGCCGGCGTCGGCGGAACAGCCGACGCGGCTCCTCCGCCGGAGGGGGCGGCGGGCGCAGGGCGGAGACGTCCTTGGCGGCCGTGGTGGGGGTCGCCGGCGACGTCGCGGGGCCAGCGCCGGGCGACCCCGAGGCCGCGTCGATCGCCGTCGACGGGCTGGGTACGACGGGCATCTGCTCCACCGTGGCCCGCTTGGCCGGCGGGGCCTTGGCCGGGGCCGGCGCGGTCTTGGCCGGGGCCGGAGCGGGCGACGCCGGAGCCGCCTGCGTCGGCGGGCTGGCCGTCGCGGGCACGACCGCGGCCCGCGGCGGGGCGGGCGCGGCCGGAGCCGGCGCCTTCTCCGGTGCCGCCTTCGCGGGGGTCGCCGCGGGCGCCTTCGTCGGCGCGGTCGGCGGGACCGCCGTCGGGGGCTTCTCGGCGGGTGCCTTCGTGGGAGCGGCGGCGGGGGCCTTCGCGGGAGCCACCGCCTTCACCGGGGCTGCCGCCTTCAGCGGGACTGGCGGCTTCACCGGGGCGGGCGCCTTCACCGGGGCTGCTGCGGCAGGCGCCTTCGTCGCCGTGGTCGTGCCAGCGCGCGGCTTCTTGGTGGCCTTCTTCGCGCTCTTCGTGGCGGTCTTCTTCGCAGGAGCCTTCGCGGGGGCGGTCTTCGCCGCGGGGGCCTTCTTCGCCGCCTTCTTCGTGGCCTTGGCGGCGGGCGCCTTCTCGGCGGCGGCAGCGCCACGAGCCGGGGCCGTCGTACCGGCGGCGCGCGCGTCGTCGACGAGTGCGGCGAGCCGCGCCTTCGCCTCGTCGAGGCCGCCCGCGGCGCGCGCCATCTCGGCGAGGACCGCGTCGAGCTGCGTGCGCACCTCCGCGCGGACCTCGCCCAGCACGCCCTCGGCGCTGGTCCGGGCCGCGGCGGTGGCCTGGTCGAGCCGGGCCGGCCAGTCGCCCTGCAAGGACTCGACGCTGCGGCGCACCTCGTCGAGCGCCGTGGTGAGGGCGGCGAGCCGCTCGGCGGTCTCGCGCTCCGCGGCGACGGCGCCCCCGTGGCCTGCCGCGAGGTCGGCGAGCCGGGAGGTGACGCCGGCGTGCTGGTCCTCGAGCCGGTCCAGCAGCGCCTCGTGCGTGGTGCGGGTCCGCTCCGCCTGGGAGGTGGAGAGCTCCTCCAGCGCGGCGCGCACCGAGTCGGCCGAGACGCTCACCGCGATGGCGACCCGCTCGCGCACCGCCTCGAGCGACTGCTGCAGCTCGGCCCGCGCAGCGGCCTCGGCGGCGCCGGCTCCGGACAGCGTGGTGGCGACCTCCTCGAGGCGGGGCCGCATGCCCCCGACCTCGCCCACGAGGTCCGCCCGCGTCTGCTCCAGCCCGCTCGTGAGCTGGGTGCGGACCGCCTCGAGCGCCGCCTCCAGCGAGCCCTGCAGCGCGTCGACCCGGGCGCTCTGCCCGGCCGCGCGCTCGTCCTCCTTCTGCTGCGCCGTCGCGGCCGACGTCAGCAGCCGCTCCGCGACGTCGTCGAGCTCGGTGGTGACGTCCTCGCGGGTCTGCGACAGGGCGGCCGCGACGGTCGTCTCGAGGGCCGAGATCGCCTGTGACTGCTGGGATCCGGCGCTCTTCTGCGCCTCCACCAGCAGCGCCACCTGGTTGCGGGTCGCCTCCTGCTCGGCGGAGGCCCGCTCGAGCACGTCGAGCAGCTCGCGCCGCAGCTGCTCGTTGCGGCTGCGGGTCGCGTCGACGAGGGAGAGGGACAGCGCGTCGAGGCGGGCCTCGGTGACGTCGCGCAGCCGCGCGACGATGCGCTCCACCTGCTCGCCGGCGAGCGCGTCGAGCCGCTGCTCGACCGCCACCAGCGAGCTCGTCACCTCGCGCACCTGGTCGCGCACGGAGTGGGCCCCGTCGCGGGCCACCGACTCGAGCCGCTCGGCCAGCGCGTCGAGGGTGTCCTCCAGCACGGCCATCCGCGACTCGAGGGAGGACCGCGCCTCGGTGAGCAGCCCCTGCGTGGTGGCGGCCTGGTCGGCCTCGCGCTCCAGGGCGGCGGCCACGGTACGGCGGACCTCCGCCGTGACGGCCTCGACGCGGGTCCCCACGGAGTCCGCGAGCTTGCCCGTGAGCTCGTCGAGCTTGGCGCCGGTGCGCACCGGGACGAGCTCGAGGGCCTCGCGCACCTCGCGGCTCAGGCCCGGGAGGTCGGCCCGCATCTCGTCGATGCGGGTGCTCACGCCGTCGACGAGGGTGACGAGGTCGGCCACCCGGCGGGCGAGCGCGCTCGTCTCGCTGCGGCTCGCCGCGACCGCGCCGGTGACCCGCCCCGAGACACCGTCGACCTCGGTCCGCAGCGTCCCGAGCTCGCTGCGCAGCCCCACGAGGTCCGCGCGCATCGCGGCCACCTCGCCGCGCACCGCCGCGACCGGCGTGCCGCTGGCGGGCGCGTCGGCCTCGGGCTCGTCCCCGACGAGCGCGGCGAGCTCCTCGAGACGGCGCGACAGCGGGTTGGGTTCCACGACAGCTCCTCGGCGCACAGGGGGTTCGTGCGGAGCGTATCCACGGGTCCCGCGCGGCTCCTTGACCCGGCGACCGCGAGTTGCAGGCCGTCAGGCGAGCAGCGGCAGCTCGACGACCGGCCCCCGACGGGCGGCCGCGTGCCGCTCCGGGGTGGGCTCGCCGTACAGGGTGGTGCGCTGACGCGGGGTGCGGCCGGCGTCCCGCACCATGCCCTCGAGCTCCTCGACGCTCTTGCGGGAGCCGTGCTGCGAGCCGGCCATCCGGCTGATGGTCTCCTCCATGAGCGTGCCGCCGAGGTCGTCGACGCCGCCGCCGAGCACCTGGTGGCACTGGTCGACGCCGAGCTTCACCCAGCTGCACTGCACGTGGTCGATGGCGCCGTGCAGCACGAGCCGGGCCGCGGCGTGCACCGCGCGGTTGTCGCGCAGCGTCGGGCCCGGCCGGGCGACGCCGGCGAGGTAGAGCGGCGCGTTGGTGTGCACGAACGGCAGCGGCACGAACTCGGTGAAGCCGCCCGACTCCAGCTGGGTGCGGCGCAGCAGCAGCAGGTGCGCGGCCCAGTGGTGCGGCGCGTCGACGTGGCCGTACATCATCGTGCTCGTCGTGGGCAGCCCGATGCTGTGCGCGGTGGTGACGACCTCGAGCCACTGCGCGGTCGGCAGCTTGCCCTTGGTGAGCACCCAGCGGACCTCGTCGTCGAGGATCTCCGCGGCGGTGCCGGGGAGGCTGTCGACGCCGGCCTCCTTCGCCGCGAGCAGGAAGTCCCTGATGGACAAGGACATCCGGGCTGCGCCGTTGACGACCTCCATCGGCGAGAAGGCGTGCAGGTGCAGCCCGGGGGCGCCCTGCTTCACCGCCCGTGCCAGGTCGAGGTACGCCGAGCCCGGCAGCTGGGGGTCGATGCCGCCCTGCATGCACACCTCGGTGGCACCGACGGCCCAGGCCTCGGCCGCGCGCTCGGCGACCTCCTCGAGCGACAGCGAGTAGGCGTCGGCGTCCGTGCGGCGCTGGGCGAAGGCGCAGAAGCGGCAGCCGGTGTAGCAGACGTTGGTGAAGTTGACGTTCCGGTTGACGACGAAGGTGACCTCGTCGCCGACCGTGTCGCGACGCACCTCGTCGGCGAGCCGGCAGACCGCCTCGAGGTCGGCGCCCTCGGCGGTGAGCAGCGCGAGCGCCTCTGCCTCGGTGTAGCTGCCGGGCTGCTTGCGCAGGACCGCGGCGATGTCCGACCGGAGGCGTTTCA